>JAFNXT010000227.1 GCA_017378975.1 Oscillospiraceae bacterium | reverse complement strand
TCGAGCTCGAACTCGACGGAGGTCTCGCGGCCGAACATGGATACGATCACGTTCACCGCGTTGTTGTCGACCTCGATGCTCTCCACAGTGCCGGTGAAGGAAGTCAGAGGACCATCAAGGATCCGGACGGTATCGCCCACCTCGTAGTTGACGATGATCTCCTTCTTCTCCACGCCCATGGCGTAGACTTCTTCCTCGGTGAGGGGAGTGGGGTCGTTGCTGGAGGAGCCCACGAAGCCGGTGACGCCGCGGACATCCTTGATGACATGCCAGGTGTCATCGCTGTAGACCAACTTGACCAGAACATAGCCGGGGTACACCTTACGGTCGTAAGTCTTGCTCACGCCGGACTCGGTGATCTCGGTGACGGTCTCGAGAGGGATGGACACGGACAGGATCACATCCTGCAGGTGACGGCTCTCGACGGTCTTTTCAATGGTGGCCTTTACGGTGTTCTCATACCCGGAATAGGTATGGACCACGTACCATTTCGCATTTTCTGCCATGATACTTACCTGCTTAGTTGAACAGGTCCAGCAGGGCATTGATGCCGATACCGGCAACGAAGTCGAACAGCCAGATGAACACGCCGACGACCAGACAACAGGCGACGACGATCAGGGTGTTCTTCACGACCTGCTGAGGGGTGGGCCAAACGACCTTCTTCAGCTCGCTACGGAGCTCACGGAGGTACTTGCAGACCTTGCCCCAGGTTCTTGCGAACCAGTTTTCCTTTTTGACTTCTGCCATTTTGGTGGGGCCTCCTTACTTGGTCTCGTTGTGGGTGGTGTGCTTCTTGCAGAATCTGCAGTACTTCTTCATCTCGAGACGGTCGGGGTCGTTCTTCTTGTTCTTCATGGAGTTGTAGTTTCTCTGCTTGCACTCGGAGCATCTCAAAGTGACTTTCACGCGCATGACGGCACCTCCTTATATTGCCTCCCTGTATCACTCCGGCTATTGAAAAGATTTTAGCAAGCGGCCAACTACATTCGCCGCTCCGGAGCTGAAAAATGGGCATAACGAATACACCCTTTTTTCACAGGTAGACCCATTCTATCACATATGACGAAGAGAGTCAACAAATATTTTGCCGGAAAAGCAAAGTTTTTCTGGGTGGTCATGGAGCGGCGGAAAGGAGCATAGAATGGTCAGGAGGTGATGGGGATGGAAAGGTCCCGATGGCGTACGTTCGTGTTTTGGGTGGTACTGGTAGAAGCTGTGGGATTACTGTCAGGTCATTTGAGCAGGGAAGGGGCTGTGAACTTCCGGGAACTGGTGGCACAGCCGCCGCTGTCGCCGCCGGGAGTGGTCTTCCCGGTGGTCTGGTCGGTATTGTATGCTCTCATGGGCATCAGTGCCGCCCGGATCTGTTTGGAACTACCGTCGAAGGAGCGGGGCAGGGGGCTTGCACTGTTCATCCTGCAACTGGCGGTGAATTTCATCTGGAGCCCGGTGTTCTTTGTGGTCAAAGACTTTGGGGCGGCTTTTTTGCTGGTGGTCGTTTTGTGGGGTCTGGTGTTCGCCATGATCCGTCAGTTCAACAAGACCGATCCGGTGGCCGCGGTGTTGCAGATACCATATCTTATATGGCTGACCTTTGCCGGGTATCTCAGCGCAGGGATCTGGATATTGAACTTTGATCCGATGTAGTGTATAATCATGGTATCGATATGTTTGGAGGATGGATATCATGATGAAGATTCTCGCAGTGGACTATGGCGACGCGCGGACCGGGATCGCGATTTCGGATCTTCTGTGCTCTATCGTCGGCTCTACTACGGTGATCCACAGCCGCAGACCTGAGAAGACGCTGGAGGAGATCGTGAAGCTGGTGCAGGCCAACAGCGTCGGACAGATCGTGGTTGGTCTGCCCAAGAACATGGACGGCACCGAGGGCCCCAGAGCGGAGCTTTGCCGTCAGTTCGCCGGACAGCTTGAGGCGGCCACCGGTCTGCCCGTGAAGCTGTGGGATGAGCGTCGGACCACGGTGGAAGCCCACAACATCCTTTCTGCCCATAATTATCACGGGAAGAAGCGGAAGGACACGGTGGATGCTGTGGCCGCCTCCCTGATCCTGGAGGGTTATTTGGGCTTTCTGGGGCGGTAACTGAGCTCCCGGAACGAAGTGAAGATCAGCAGGACACCGAACAGCTTACGGAGCCGGTCGGTGTCCATTTGCTTTCCGAGGGCCGTGAACACAGCGGCTGCCACACAGCCACAGACCGTCGGGAGAAGGAGCTTCCGATAGTCGATCGCGCCCTGCCGTAGGTGGGCGATCCCGGCGATCAGGGCACAGGGGAGGAAGAACATCAGGTTCACGGTCCGGGCGGTGGGCTGGTCCATGCCCTGGATCAGCGTGAGCCACAGGACCAGCAGACTGCCGCCACCGGTGCCAAGACCGGCCAAGGTACCCAGCAGGGCACCGATCAGGATATGGATCAGCACAGGTAACGAACACCTCCGTAAAGGATCAGGACCCCCAAGATCCTGTGGAGCCACAGGGTGCGGATCCTCTTCCCGATGACGATCGCCGCCAGACCGCCGGGGATCGCGCCAAGTAAATAGGGGAGGGCTTCGGACCAGGGCAGTGATCCTTTGGTCCCCAGGGTCAGAGAGAGGATACACATGGGGAGCATGATCATGACCGAGGCCCGGAACACTTCATCTTCCCCGAAGACGCCGGAGGACCGCAGGAGCGGGACCAACAGCATCCCACCCCCGGCACCGAAGAGCCCGTTGACGATACCGGCCAGAGTCCCTGCCAGCGCGGAGCGCCATTTCTTTGATCGCATAAAAGATCGCCTCCCGTGGCAGTTTCTGCTACGGGAGGCGAAATTATTCATTTGGATCAGGCCATGCCCTTGTTCTTCAGGATCAGGTCCTTCTCAACACGATCGGTGTTCTTCTCGGTGACCTTCATGGCATCGTTCAGGCCGTGCTGCCACTCCTCGACCTCAGCTTCCAGCTTGGCGTTGGTGATCATGTAATCACGGTAGTTGGTCTCGCTGTCGTTGACGTAGTACATGACGTGGTAGCCGTACTCGGTCTCGACGATGCCGGTGTCGCCAGCCTTACGGGCCTCATCGAAGCACCAGTCGTTGAAGTTGGTGACCATCCGGCCGGGGTAGACATCCTCGTACAGGCCGCCGGTGGTGCCGTCGCCGTCGTCGGATTCCTTGTTGGCCAGCTCAGCGAAGCTGTCCTCGGTGGCGTCGCCCTTCTTCCACTGCTCCAGCAGAGCCTCAGCGGCCTTCTTGGCGGTGTCCTTCTCGGTCTGAGAGTAGGTCTTCTCGCCGGTGGTGCTGTTGGTGGTGCCGCCCTCGAAGGCCACCAGGATGTGGCGGACGTTGGCCAGAGCGAAGGTGTTGTCGTTGGAGCCCTTGTACAGGACCACGTAGTAGCCCTTCAGGGTCTCGGTCTCCTTGCCATCCTTATCGGTGGTCTTGGTGGTGTAGCGCAGAGCGGTGATGTCACCCTCCTTGCGGGCGGTGTCGCGGATCCACTCCTGCATGACGGAGCTGATGCTGGAGTACAGGGCGTCATCGTTCTCGGAGCAGGTGGGATACTTCTTCTCCTCTTCCTTCTTGCCATCCTCCTTGGGGGTGGTAGCGTCGGTGGGAGCGGAAGGAGCCTCGGTGGGGTCGGAGGGGGCGTCGGTAGGATCGCTGGGGGCCTCGGTGGGATCGGTCACGTCGGCGGTCTTGGCGTCAGCCTTGGTCTCTTCCTTGGCGGCGTCCTTGGCCTTCTGCATCTCAGCGATGGCGGCGTTCAGCTTTTCGACGGTATTGTTGTCGGCGATGGCCAGAGCCTCGGCGGCGGCCTTCACGGCTTCCTCGGCGGCCGTGATCTCCGCGTCAGAGTAGGTGGTGTTGCCCTTGTCATCCTTGGTGCCACCGGTCTTGAAGTCATCGACGTTCATGTAGTAGCTGGCGTAGGAGTAGGAGTTGTACTCGTAGGGAGTCTCCTTCTCGTACTCACGCAGAGAGGGCTCGTCGTAGGAGTCCTTCAGGTCCTTGGCATAGGCGGAGTAGTAGGAGCTGGCCATGACGGTCACCTCGTAGTACTTCTGGTAGCTGCTCTTGCTGGCGCTCTTGCCGTAGACGGTCTGCAGATAGTGGGAAGCGTTGCGGTAGCCCAGCTGCTTGGAGTAGCTATCCATGCTGTCGTACAGCTCGTCCACGGACTTCTGCTCGTCCTCGCTGAGCTTATGGCCGGCGGCCACGGCGGCATCGTACAGAGCATAGTTGTTTCTGGCGTTCTCCACAGCCATGTCGACGAAGTTGTCAGCCCAGGTGGTGCCGGTAGCGGCATCGGCCACCTGCTCATCCAGAGGCTTGCTGGTGTCCAGCAGGTAGCTGATGTAGCTGCTGTACTGGTTGCAATACTGGTTGATGGCGTCGATGTAGAAATAGTTCAGCTCGGTGGCGTTGAGCTTGTGCTCGCCAACGATGATGGAAGTAGTGACGCGGTCGATGACGCTGTTGACGGGGCCCTGCAGGGTGATGCCGGCAACGATGGCAACGATCAGGATCATCACGGTCCAGAAGCTCCAGGTATAGATCTTCAGCTTCTTGGCTTCCTTCTGTGCCGCCTTCTGACGCTCGGTCATGACAGCGGCCTGCTGCTCCTTACGGAGCTTTTTCTTGCTGGATGCGCTCATTATCATCATTTCCTCTCGTTTGATCCTACCGGCGGAGCCGATGGGTCTTTGCATAGACCTTAGCATTATAACCGATAGTGCAGGCTGTTTCAAGTGTCTTTTTTTCTGAAAAGACAAAAAACCGAAAAAATTTACAAAACCTCAGGGCATAAAAAAGCGTGAGGAGCCGAAGCTCCCCACGCCGGCCCCGCTTTGGCCGTGTGCATCCGATGTGACCTGCACGAAACGGCAGGTGGGTCGCCGCTCCAGTCCATCACTGCTTCCAACATCCACTGATCGTCAAAGCGTCAGCGGGAGGCCTGCAAACCGGAAAGGAAGTCTAACGTCCCGATAATGAAATGTGGGTCCAAAAAGACACATCACGCACCAAGCAGGAAATATCTCATTCGTCCTCGTCTTCGTAGAGCTGATCCATGATCAGATCGTAGACGGCCTGAAGCTCCGCTTCGTCTTCGATGGCACAGAGGATCGGCTCG
The DNA here is from genome assembly GCA_017378975.1 of Oscillospiraceae bacterium. Lineage (GTDB taxonomy): Bacteria > Bacillota > Clostridia > Oscillospirales > Oscillospiraceae > Faecousia. Next base: position 4,419 of record JAFNXT010000227.1, on the reverse strand, counting down.
CCGTCTTCCTCTACAGACTTCAGGATGCTCACTTCCAGATCCGTGTCTTCACTGCCGGCAGGGATCACCGCCAGATAGGTGTTGCCGTCATACTCCAAAGTGGTCAGGACCTCCAGCTCATATTCGGTGCCGTCCTCGTCCTGGATGGTCATGAAATCGGAGCCGTAACGTTCGTCCATAGCTTCCGCCTCCTTCGTTCTTTGCTGGCTATATGGTATCAGTTTTCCGCCGCGAAATCAAGAGGGAATATGGGACCGTTACAGTTTCTCTCCGGTGGGCCGGATCATCCCCGTGGGTTTTTAACGATTATTCACATTTTAGGGGTTTCGTTTTCACAGGCGGTGTGCTATAATGTTACGACTACTGATGTATACTATGCAGGATGATGCCATCTGTGTCCGCTCTCATGGAGGTAATATCATGGCAAAAAAAGATAAGAACAAACAAAACGCGGCGCCCAGACAGTCCTGGACTCCCCATTGGTCCCTTGGGCTTCTGGGCAAGCTCTGGGGTATCCTGGTGGGCGCGGTGAAGATCGCGCTGGGTGCTCTGGCGACGGTATTGCTCATTTGTGTGGTCTGCGCTTTCGTGTTCGCCGGGATCCTGGCCGGTTATCTGGAGGACGATATCCTGCCGGACGCTCAGATCGTCAAGGAGAACTACGACATGGATGAGACCTCCTATATGCACTATGTGGATGCCAACGGCAATATCCAGGAGCTGCAGGAGATCTACGCTTCCATCGACCGTGAATGGGCCACCTATGACGAGTTCCCGGAGGCTCTGGTCCATGCGGCGGTGGCCATCGAGGATAAGCGCTTCTATGAGCATCAGGGCGTGGACTGGATCACCACTGTGAAGGCTTGTGCCGGTATGTTCTTTGGCTCCGGTGACGCGGGCGGTTCCACGATCACCCAGCAGCTCGTCAAGAACATGACCGGTGACAATTCCGTCACCGTCCGCCGTAAGGTGGTGGAGATCTTCAAGGCGCAGGATTTCGAGCGTCGTTATGACAAAGACGTGATCATGGAATGGTACCTGAACATGATCTATTTCGGTGACCGGAAGAACGGCGTCAAGAGTGCCGCCGCCCATTACTTCGGTAAGGAGCTCCAGAGCCTGACTCCGGCGGAGTGCGCCAGTCTGATCAGTATCACCAACAACCCCTCGGTCTTCAGTCCCTATTCTTCTACCTTCATGTATAAGGGCGAGCTCCTGAGCGGTAAGGAGCGGAACCGGATCCGTCAGGTGAACACCCTTTGGGAGATGCGTAATCAGGGGTATTTGACGGAGGAAGAGTACCGTCAGGCCCTGGATCAGGAGATGGTCTTCAAGAGCGGTATCGCCGACGAGGACCGTCTGGCGACCTGCGAGGCGAAGGATTGCGGCTATCGCTGCATCGTCCGGGAGCTGGACACCAGAGATGGCAAGTTCTACTGCCCGAACTGTGAGGCGGAGGTGGCCGTAGGCGACAACGCTTCTCAGGCGGTGTATACCTGGTTCGTGGATACCGTGTTCGAGGATGTGGCCGCGGTGCTGGCCGCCCGTGACGGCATGGTCTGGAACGACCTGGACAAGCAGGGCAAGGAGATGTACCGCCAGCTGATCCAGCGCGGCGGTTACCATATCTATACCACGCTGGATATGAAGGTCCAGGATCAGGTGGACAAGATCTATATGGATCTGGACCAGATCCCTGAGACCCGTGGCGCTCAGCAGCTCCAGTCCGGCATCATCGTGATCGACAACCGGACCGGTGACATCGTGGCGATGGCTGGCGGTGTGGATAAGAAGACGGTGTTCGATGCCTTCAGTATGGCTACCGATGCCAAGCGGCAGGTGGGTTCGTCCATCAAGCCGCTGACGGTGTATGCTCCTGCTTTCGAATCCGGTGAGGTCACTCCTGCTACGGTGATCAAGGATATGCCCATGTGGTATGAGAACGAGAAGACCCCCTATCCCCGGAACGCGGAGCGCTACTACTCCTACTCCATGACCGTTCTGGACGGTGTGGTGGACTCTGTCAACGCCGTGGCGGTCAATACGCTGGACCGGATCGGTACGGACTACAGCTTCGCCTTTGGCAAGGAGAAGTTCCGGCTTTCCGGTCTGCTGGAGGCCGGTCCCAACAATACGACGGATATCAGCTATTCTCCTCTGGCCCTGGGTGGTCTGACCCGGGGCGCTACGGTCCGGGATATGGCCAGTGCCTATGCTACCTTCGCCAACGAGGGCGTATGGCGTGAGGGCCGGACCTATACCAAGGTCTACGATTCCGAGGGCGTGCTCGTGATCGACAATACGCAGGATTCCGAGCAGATCCTCAGCCAGAAGACCGTGGATTATATGAACTACTGTCTGGATCAGGCAGTGGATCACGGTACCGGTACCATGACGGATATCGATGGCATCGATGTGTGCGGCAAGACCGGTACGACCAACAGCAAGAACGACCGCTACTTCTGTGGCTTCACCGGTTATTACACTGCCGCGGTCTGGTGCGGTTTCGAACAGCCTGCGGAGATCAATCTGGTGGGCGATACCCGGCATCCTGCCGGTGTGCTGTGGCATAAGGTCATGGCCCCCCTCCACAAGGGCAAGGAAAATGTCAAGCTCTACAATAAGGACAAGAAGATGGTCTCCGTCACTGTGTGTCTGGATTCCGGCGATCTGGCCACCGATGCCTGTAAGGCTGATGTCCGTGGCGGTCGGACCAAGAAGGTCATGGTCTACAAGGAGGACGTGCCGGAGGATCATTGCGAGAAGCACATCGAGGTGGAATACTGCGCTGACGGAGAGGCTGTGGCCAACGAGTGGTGCAAGAAGTTCGCTGAGGTGGGCAAGGTCAAGCTTGAGACTTCTTCTCTGGTGCAGATGACCAAGGAAGAGCTCGCTGAACTCAAGAAGGCCAGCAAGGTCGGCCTGAAGAAGGCTTATTATGCCGATGACTATATCTACTATGTAGATGGGGAAGGCGAGCCTCTGGAGTTCACCGGTATCTTCGGTGATCTGGAGGACAATACCGACCCCTGTGTCACCTGTCAGGAGCATACCAAGGAGAGTTGGGAGGAATACGAGGCGGAGCATCCCTGGGTGGATGATCCGGACGCGGATCCTGACAAGGATCCTGACGATCCTGATGCCGACCCCGACAAGGATCCCGACGCAGATCCTGATAAGGATCCTACCGAAGAGACCAAGGAGGATCCTACCGAGGAAACGAAAGATGATCCGGCAGACGAGCCCACCGAGGAGACTACGGAGCCGGAGGAGGGCGGTCTGGAGCAGTTGATCTCCGGACTGTTGGGAGGTTTCGCATGATTTGGATCTCTGACGAATGGAAAGATTATGAGGTTCTGGATACCACCGACGGTGAACGGCTGGAGCGTTGGGGCAAGTACCTTCTGGTACGCCCCGACCCTCAGGTGATCTGGAACACTCCCAAAGCCGATCCCGGCTGGAAGCGGTACGATGCCCGTTATCTTCGCTCCAATACCGGTGGCGGTCGGTGGACGGATCATGACTTGCCGGAACGGTGGCAGATCCGGTATAAAGACTATTTGACATTCAATGTCAAGCCTATGAATTTCAAGCACACCGGTGTGTTCCCGGAGCAGGCTGCCAACTGGGACTTCATCCGGGAGAAGGTGGCCGGTGCCGCTGCCAAGCGGCCGGTCCGGGTGCTGAACCTGTTCGCTTACTCCGGCGGTGCCACGTTGGCGGCGGCGGCCGGTGGGGCAGAGGTATACCATGTGGATGCTTCCAAGGGCATGGTGGCCTGGGCCAAGGAGAACGCTGTCGCTTCCGGGCTGGCAGACCGACCCATCCATTGGATCGTGGATGACTGCGCGAAGTTCATCCAGCGGGAGATCCGCAGAGGTCGCCGGTATGACGGCATCATCATGGATCCTCCCAGCTACGGACGTGGACCCAGCGGTGAGATCTGGAAGATGGAGACCAGCTTTTATCCTTTCCTGCTGGAGACTGCCAAGCTCCTGACGGATGATCCCCTGTTCGTCATCATCAACTCTTACACCACGGGACTTGCCCCCTCTGCGGTGGGTTATGCCTCTGATGTGGTGTTTGGTGCAGGTCATGGCGGCAAGACTGTGGTCGGAGAGCTGGGACTGCCGGTGAAGTCCACCGGTATCATGCTGCCCTGCGGTTCTACCGGAAGGTGGACCCCCTGAGCAGGAGGGATGATATATGAATGAATCGATCTGTGTCGAACATTTAAATTACGCGTATCCGGGCGTGGAGGACACGCCCGGTGTCGCCGTATTCACGGACCTCAGTCTGTCCATCGAAGCAGGCAGCTTCGTGGCGATCCTGGGGAGCAACGGATGCGGCAAGTCTACTCTGGCCAAGCATTTCAATTCCATCCTGCTGCCCTGTGGTGGCAAGGTCTATGTCTGCGGT
>JAFNXT010000226.1 GCA_017378975.1 Oscillospiraceae bacterium | reverse complement strand
GGGGCAGGCGATCATGGGCTCCAGCGTGGACAGGTCGATGGGGATGATCCGGTCGTAGACCGCATCGGGGTCACTGCACAGGGGGGTATAGTCCTCTTCACGGCCCTGAGCGGCAAGGAAAGCCTTCGTCACTTCGTCAGAGGGGAAGATGGAAGTGGTGGCACCCAGCTCGGTACCCATATTGGTGATGGTGGCACGCTCCGGGACGGACAGGGTGGCGATGCCTTCGCCGCCCCACTCCACGATCGCGCCCACGCCGCCCTTGACGGACAGGATCTGCAGGAGTTTCAGGCTCACGTCCTTGGCGGTGACGTAGGGACGGAGCTTACCGGTGAGCTCCACCTTGAACATCTTGGGCATGGTGATGTAGTATGCGCCGCCGCCCATGGCCACGGCCACGTCCATGCCACCGGCACCGAAGGCCAGCATGCCGATGCCGCCGCCGGTGGGGGTGTGGGAGTCGGAGCCGATCAGGGTCTTGCCGGGCTTGCCGAAGCGCTCCAGATGGACCTGATGGCAGATACCGTTGCCGGGACGGGAGAAATAGACACCGTGCTTGGCGGCCACGGTCTGCAGGTACCGATGGTCATCGGCGTTCTCGAAGCCGCACTGCAGGGTGTTATGGTCTACGTAAGCGATGCTCAGCTCGGTCTTGACCCGGGGGATGCCCATGGTCTCGAATTCCAGATAGGCCATGGTGCCTGTGGCATCCTGGGTCAGGGTCTGGTCGATGCGCAGGGCGACCTCAGAGCCGGGGGTCATGTCCCCGGAGACGAGGTGGGCCTTGATGATCTTTTGTGCGATGGTCATTCCCATGGTTTCAGTCTCCCTTGATCATGTGTACTTTGGCGTTGGTGATGTGCTGGGACATGAGCTTCTGGGCCAGCTCGGCGTTGCCGTCGACGATGGCCTGACAGATCTCGTAATGCTCCCTGGTGGTCTGAGTGGCACGGGACCAGTCCTCCATGGCGATCCGGCGGTAACGGCGGGTCTTGCGGTGGAGGGGGATCAGGGTGTCGGAGATCACGGTACGGCCGCTCAGCAGGCAGATCGTATCGTGGAACTGATCGTCCACCTGACGCAGGCGGTCCAGATCACGCTTGGAGAAGTAGAAGTCCTGCAGGTCGGTGATGTGGGTCAGCTCGGCGGCAGTCTCGGGGGTGATGTTCTTTGCGGCGTAGTAGGCGGCAAGCCCCTCGATCCGCTCACGGATGTTCATGATGTCCAGCAGATCGTCATCGGTGATGCCAAGGACCAGACTGCCCTTGCCGGTATCGGCGATCAGGCGTTCCTGCTCCAGCCGACGCAGGGCATCACGGATCGGGGTGCGGCTGACGCCCAGCTGCTCCACCAGCTTCAGCTCCGTCAGGATCTCGCCCTTGGGGTAGACGCCCTGGATGATGTCGTTTTCCAGTTTATCGAAGACCTGGTCTGCCAGGGAAGTGCTCTTGAATGTTTTCATTTTGCCCTCTCCTTATGTGTTCCCGAAGCGGCCGGGGGCCAGCTCCTGGATCTTCTCTTCCATTTCCTTGTCGGTCATGGCGGTCTGACGCTCGTTCTCGTACTGCAGATCCACCCACTCCTTCAGCGCCACCACCAGAGGATCGCGCTTATCCAGCTTCTCTTCCTCAGGCAGGTTGAAGGTCTGGTTGATCCAGTAGGCGATGCCGGCCAGACCGGAGGTCTTGCTGATCTGGACCGTGGGGGGCTTGTTCAGGATCTTCTTGGTATCGAAGATGGTGTAGATCTCCTCGTCCTTCATCAGGCCGTCGGCGTGGATGCCGGCACGGGTCACGTTGAAGGCGGAGCCCACATAGGGGGTCATGGGAGGGATGTCGTAGCCCACATCCTTCTTGAAGAAGTTGGCGATGTCGGTGATGACGGCGGGGTTCAGGTGATTGACAAGGTTCTCACAGATACGGTAGTTGGAGTAGTTCTTCTCGGAGCCGGAGTCCTCGATGGTGGCCTGGACCTCGAAGTTGGACATGAAGGC
>JAFNXT010000225.1 GCA_017378975.1 Oscillospiraceae bacterium | reverse complement strand
GAATCGAAGCCGTCGATCTCGCCCAAAAGCTGGTTCAGGGTCTGGTCATTGGTGCCGAAGCGGGCATCCCGGCGGTGGCCCACTGCGTCGATCTCGTCGATGAAGACGATGCAGGGAGCAACCTTGGCGGCCTGCTGGAACAGGTCGCGGACACGGCTGGCGCCCACGCCCACGAAGACCTCCTCGAAGTCCGAACCGGAGATCGAGAAGAAGGGCACGTTGGCCTCACCTGCCACCGCCTTGGCAAGGAGCGTCTTACCGGTACCGGGAGAGCCCACCAGCAGAGCGCCCTTGGGGAGCTTGGCACCGATGTCGGTGTATTTCTGGGGATCATGGAGGAAGTCGATGATCTCCTGCAGAGATTCTTTCGCCTCATCCTGACCGGCCACGTCCTTGAAGGTCACGCCGGTCTGCTTCTCCATATAGACCTTGGCGTTGTTCTTGCCGAAGTTGCCCATACCGCCGTCGCTCATGCGCTTGGTCAGGGTGTGCATCAGCAGGAACACCGCGCCGATCATCAGGGCATAGTAGAGGATCATGACGATCCCGGAGTTGTCCTCCACGATCTGGCGCTTCACCTTCACGCCCTGATCGGCCAATTCCCGGGCCAGCTCCATGGTATCGCCGCCGGAGGGCAGGCCGGTGTAGCAGGCCTTCTGCTGGGAAGCGGGCTTCCCGGCCTCTTCCTTGGACATATAGATGATGCGGTCCGCCCGGAGCTCCACCTCCGCCAGCTCGCCGGCATCCATGACCTCCAGGAACTGATTATAATCCGTTTCGTTGTAACGGCTCTTCATGATCGCGTTGTAGATGCTGGTGATACCGATCACCACCACCGCGGTGATGATCAGGGCCAGGACGATATTGCCGCGGGGCTTCTTGTCCCCGGACTTCCCATCGCCACCGGACCGGTCGGGTCGTTTCGGATCCATCCGCAGATCCCTCCTGTAAAAAATATGGTCATTGCCACATCATAACACATTTTTCTCCATCAGGCAACGTCCGACCCATGGATTTCAGTAAATTTTCTGTAAATCCCCCATCCGACAAAAAAGCCGCCCACGAGGGGCGGCTCATCGTGTGGATGGATCCCGGGATCAGATCACCAGGAAGGTACAGCTCGCCGGAGCCAGTCTGATCGTACCGGCCTCCTGATAGGCACCCTCCAGCTCCGGCAGCTGATCGCCGTGGCCCAGCTTCAGCTCCCGTCCGTTGAGCAGCATGGTGCGGCTGCGGAGCTTGCCGTTGCCGGTGAGGGTATACCGGGTAGCCTCCACGGGCAGATCCACCATGGTGGGCTGCCGGGAGTTGTTGATCAGAAGATACACATAGCCGGGCTTCCCGTCCTTCCGGGAATGGCAGTACACATGGACGCCCTCCCGGACCGGCTCAGCGGTGTCATAGGCCACAGGGCCCATGAGCCGGTTCCACAGCAGGACCGCGAAGTAGTTGGGCCGGGGCTCGAAGGTACCGTGCTTCAAAAAGCCGTAGTCAGAGGAAGCCAGCGTATTATGGAAGATCACACCGTCGGTGATCGTGCAGAAGGCACCCAGCTCATTGAGGGTCCGGGGCACATCCGCATAGGTGGAGGCCCAGGTATTGCCGCCGCAACCGGCATCGCCGGACTCGGTGACCCACATCTGGCCGCCGGGGACATAGCGGTCCCGCCGTGCCACATACTGCCGGGCACAGCTGGGAGCGATGTCCAGATACTCCTCGGTCAGCACCGCCTCATAGGGCCAGTGACCGCCCATGGCCTGTCCACGCTCGGACACGCCGTTATAATAATGATAGCTGAACACATCCAGCTTGGACTTGTTCTCGCCCAACAGCTCCTCGGTGGTGACGATCTTGAAGCCTGCCGCCATACCGCCGCCTGCACCGGCCAGAGCGCCGAACATATCGATGTCGCCCACAGTGCAGGGGCCCACGAACAGACACTCAGGATAGTTCTCCTTCAGCCATGCGCCGAAGAGGTCATGGTCCCGGGCGTGGTCCGCCGGGGTATAGCCCTCGGGCAGACCGCTGAGGGCGGCCAGATTGGGCTCATTGGTGAACTCCGCCGCGCTGATCGGCACACCGTACTCCTTGGAGGTACGGAACAGCAGGTCCGCCTGCCCGAAGTCCATGGGCTCGCTGGCCTTATGGATGCCGGGACAGTTGGCGATGGAGACCAGCAGCTTGCCGCCCACAGCCTTGACGAAGTCCAGCAGACTCAGCCACTGCGCCTTGGTCAGCAGGTTCTGGAAGCCCTCCGGCACCTTGCCGCCGGTGTGCCCGTCAAAGTCATAATAGGTCTTGTTGGCCCAGGTACCGGAGACCCGGACCCATGCCGGTCCCAGATTCTTCGCCATCCGGATCAGCCGGGGATGCTTCGTATCGATCGGATCATACCACTGCTGCAGATTGCCCATGTCCTGCCAATTGGTGATGGGCGGGAAGGGCTGGGTACCATCGATCTGAGCCTCGGTATAGGCCTTCCAGAAGGTACCGCCGGTGACCTCGGTCATCTCCACATTGTAAGACACCAGTCGCTCGTCGATCCTGCGCAGTTCCGTCAGCTTCGCGGGGTCCAGTTTCACGAATTCAGCCATGATATGATCCTCCCTGATCAACAAAAAATGGATATCGGGCCATTTGCCCGATATCCATTATATCGTATACGAGCGATCGCACACAAGGACCAAAAATGCCACGATCGTGACACGGCTTCACAAGATCGCCCCGATCTGTTTTGTGCATTTAGCCTTTATTGGGGAGATACCGCCGAAAACAGCGGTGCGTTGAGCATCCGGGCGGCCAGCTCGCCCATGTGACCGGCAGAACTGAGGAAGCCTCTGTGGTGCCAATCCAGCACCATGCTCATGAGCCCGCACATGGTGAACATCAGCAGGGCTCTGCACTCCTCCCCCGTCTCGGTCTTGGCGAAGCGCAGAGGGATCGGCGTGCCGGACATGGAGGTGTCCAGACAACGCTGGATCAGCAGGGCGCTGAGCCCGTTCCGCTCCAGCATATCCAGCAGATCGGTCTGGGCCTGCCAGAACAGGAAGAAGCGCTCCAGATCCTTCTGGATGGTCCTGGGCTCACCGGGGCGGTAGTTCCCGGGGAACTGCTCGTATTCCAAAATGGTATGGTCCAGCAAGGCCGAAAGGATCCCCTCCTTCCCGGAGAAGTACCGGTAAAAGGCCTTCCGCGGGATCTGCAGATGCTCGCACAGCTCGCTGATGTTCACTTCCTCATACCGCCGGATCCGCAACAACGACAAAAAACCAAGCTCCAGCTCCCGCTGACGGACGGCGGAACGCTCCGTCTTGCAAAGTTTATACATGGTCTTCCCCTCACTTTTCTACATCCAGTATATCACCGCCGCGAAATATGTCAATACTTTTGTGGATCTTGCATAAAATTAGCAAATAAAAACTCATATCCCGGTGTCACATTTTCCCCATTTTTGTCCCTTGTTACACTTTGTTCATCATGTATAATATTATAGAGAGCTCCACAGAGGATCTTGTATCAAGTAACAAACTCAGGGAGGAAACGACAATGGCGAAACGCCCCACCCGACCGAATGGTGATATCCCCCGCAACTTCGGCATCCTGGACTCCGTAGCCTACGCCGCCGGCGATCTGGGCTGTAACATGAGCTTCGCCCTGAAGGGCACCATGGCCCTGTTCTGGACTCAGGTCATGGGCATGGGCCTGTGGTATTCCCTGCTCCTGATCATCGTGCAGGTCTGGGACGCGATCAACGACCCCCTGATCGGTGTGATCATCGACGCGGACAAGCGCCAGTACAAGCGCAACAAGTTCCTGACCTACATCTGGGCCGGCTCCATCGGTCTGATCGTGGGCGGTGCCTGTTGCTTCATCCCGGTGCCTCAGGCTCCCGTCTGGGCCAAGTTCATCATCTTCATCGCCGGTTACGTGATCTGGGACGCCTTCTACACTGTGGCCAATGTGCCCTACGGCTCTCTGCTGTCCCTGATCTCCAAGGACCCCGCTGACCGGGCCTCCCTGTCCGCATGGCGTTCCATCGGCTCCATAGTGGGCAATATGCTGCCCATGGTGCTCCTGCCCTTCATCATGTACAATGCCGACGGGTCCCTCAACGGTTTCAAGGTGTTCCTGGCCGCTCTGATCATGGGCGTTCTGGGCTTCTTCTGCTTCCAGTTCATGATCCGCAACACCGAGATCCGTGTGGATACCACCGTCAAGCTCAACGACGACCAGCCCAAGTTCAACGTCTTCCAGGCGCTGGGCAACTTCCTCCGGAACCGTCCCGCCGTGGGCGCCACCGTGGCCGCCATGGGCATGTTCATCGGCATGCAGGGCGCCGCCACCGCCGTTTCCGTGGTGTTCCAGATCTACTTCAAGAACCCCCAGATCTCCGGTATCGTGCAGATGTTCTCCATGATCCCGATCCTGTTGTTCACCCCTCTGGCCCGTAAGATGGTCGTCAAGTTCGGCAAGAAGGAGCTGTCCGTGATCGGCAGTATCTGCTCCATCATCGGCGGTCTGGGCCTGTTCCTCATGTTCCCTGAGAACACGGGACTGGATCTCATCATCTACATCCTGTGCCAGTTGGTCTACAGCCTTGGTCTGGGCATCTACTCCACCGTTTCCTGGGCCATGATGGGCGATGCCATCGACTACAACGAGTGGAAGACCGGCACCCGTGAAGAAGGCGTGGTCTACTCTCTGCACTCCTTCTTCCGTAAGCTGGCTCAGGGCATCGGTCCTGCCGTGGCTCTGGTGATCATGACCGCCATGGGCTACGTCAACAACGCCGTCGACCCCGCCACCGGTGCCGAGACCATCGACGTGACCCTGCTGGCTTGGGACGTGGCTGTGAACATGCGCTTCCTGGTGGCCGTGCTCTTCACCGTGGCCGCCGTCATGCAGTTCGTGGGTCTGGCTCTGATCTACGATCTGGACAAGAAGACCCTTGCCAAGATGAACGAGGACCTCACCAAGCACAAAGCCTGATCCCCTCCATCCACAACGCAGCCCCGGAGCGAAACGCTCCGGGGCTGTTTCCCTATTCATCCCTTCCCCAACTGCCGGGTGCGCTCATAGGCATCCATGACGCAGTCCATCACCGCGCCCCGGAAGCCATGCTCTTCCAGCGTCCGGACACCGGCGATGGTGCTTCCGCCGGGAGAGCACACCGCATCCTTCAACGCGCCGGGATGCTGGCCGGACTTGAGGACCATCTCCGCCGCGCCTGCCACAGTCATGGCGGCATAGAGCTGGGCCTTGTCCCGGGGCAGACCGCAGGCCACACCGCCGTCGGCCATGGCCTCGATCATCATGTAGAGATAAGCGGGTCCGCACCCTGCCACCGCCGTGGCGGCCTCCATGAGCTTCTCACTCAGCCGGTCGAAATGGCCCGCCATGCACATATCCGTCAGGAAGTCCTCCAGCGTGTCCTCGTCCACCAGATCGTTACAGCAGTAGGTGATCATCCCTCTGCCCACGGCGGCAGGGGTGTTGGGCATGATCCGGATCACCGGCAGCTCCGTACCTGCCCACGCCTCGATTTGACCGATCGCCACACCGGCGGCCATGGAGATGAGCAAGGGCTTTTTGGTCTTCAGCACCGGCCGCAAAGAGGCCAGCACACCCTCCAGGATGTTGGGCTTCACCGCCAAAAACACCCGGTCACTGCTTGCCGCCTCCATATTGGAGCCGTACTCGCAGTCCATCTGAGCCGCCAGCTCCCGGGCGAAGTCGGAAGGATCGCTGATGATCACGTCCTTGGTGGTCTTGGTCAGAGCCCGTGCCAGCGCGCCGCCCATATTGCCACAGCCGATGAATCCATATTTCATGATAAAGTCCTCCTGTGTGTCATTTGGGACCATTATACATCCCCAGTCCCATAAAATAAAGGGGTCTGGGGACATTTTTTCCGGCCACGGCGGACAAATATCGTCCAGCGGCGAATTTATTTTGTAATTCGCACAAAATAGGGTTGCATTTTTTGTTCAAATGGTATATAATCGGGCCACTAGCATGATCGCCCTCAGCGGACGAATGGATCTATACGGCCGACACCGGGCGAAATACCGACGAAAAGAGGACGCTCCCCATGTTCAACGTACATTACCTCAACCCCATCTCCACCAAGGGCACCGACCTTTGGACCGAGGATTACAAGACCGCCGAAAGCCTCGACACCGCCGATGCCATCATGGTCCGCTCCGCTCAGATGCATGAGATGGAGCTGCCTGCCAAGCTGCTGGCCGTGGCCCGTGCCGGTGCCGGTGTCAACAACATCCCCCTGACCAAGTGCGCCGATCAGGGCATCGTGGTGTTCAACACCCCCGGTGCCAACGCCAACGGCGTGGTGGAGCTGGCCATGTGCGGCATGCTTCTGGGCGCCCGTGACGTGATCGGCGGCATCCAGTGGGTCCAGACCATCAAGGACGAGGGCGACGTGGCCAAAAAGGTGGAGAAGGGCAAGTCCAAATTCGCCGGTCATGAGATCCGTGGCAAGAAGCTGGGTGTGATCGGTCTGGGCGCCATCGGTGGCCCTCTGGCCAACAACGCCGTGAAGCTGGGCATGGAGGTCTACGGCTGTGACCCCTTCATCTCCATCGATGCCGCATGGCATCTGGACAGCGATATCATCCGTGTGAAGAACCGGGAGGACATCTTCTCCACCTGTGACATCATCTCCGTACATACCCCTCTGCTGGACGACACCCGGAAGATGATCAACGCCGAGACCATCGCCATGATGAAGGACGGCGTGATCATCCTGAACTTCGCCCGTGATCTGCTGGTGGATGACGATGCCATGGAAGAGGCCCTGAAGTCCGGCAAGGTCCGCCGTTACATCACCGACTTCCCCAACGACCGCACCGCCGGTATGCCCGGCGTGGTGGCGATCCCCCATCTGGGCGCTTCCACCGAGGAGTCTGAGGACAACTGCGCCAAGATGGCAGTGAAGCAGATGATGGATTATCTGGAGAACGGCAACATCCGCAACTCCGTCAACTTCCCCAACTGCGACATGGGCGTTTGCACCAAGGCCGCCCGTATCACCATCCTGCACCGGAACATCCCCAACCTGCTCAGCCGCTTCACCTCCACCGTGGCCGCCGAGGGGATCAACATCTCCGACATGGTCAACCGCAGTAAGGGCGAGTACGCCTACACCATGCTCGACATCGATACCCACGTATCCGATGCCGCCGTGGAGCACCTGAAGCTGATCGACGGTGTCCTCCGCATCCGTGTGATCCGCAACTAACTGAAAACAAGGCGAAAAAGCCTGTCAGCGCGAGGAAGCCCCATCGGGGTCTCCTCGCGCTGACTTTTTTACAGGGACCGGCGTCCCCGCCGGTCCCTGTCAGTATCATTCCAGCTCTTCCACCTTGGAGTCCTTGATCAGCTTCTTGGGACAGACCGTGGCGCACAGACCGCAGTTGTCGCATTTGCTGTAATCGATCACTGCCAGATTCTTTTCGATGGTGATCGCCTCCTGCGGGCAGATCTTCTTGCACAGGCCACAGCCGATGCAACCGATGGTGCATCCACGGGTGGTGACGGCACCTTTGGCAAGGGACGCGCAGGCGATCACCACGTTCCGCTTGGGCTCCACCGGCACGATCAGTCCCCGGGGACAGACTTTGGCACAGCTCATACAGCCCACGCACCGGTCCTCGTTGACCTTGGCGATCCCGCTCACGATGGAGATCGCGTCATACTTACAGACCTTGACGCAAGAGCCGAAGCCCAGACACCCGAATTTACAGGACAAAGGACCACTGCCGCCGACCTTGGAGGCGGACAAACAATCCTTGAAGCCCTCGTATTTCGCCTTGACCCGGGCACCGGAGGTCAGATTCCCGTCCTTGTCGTAATGCTTCTCACCGGAGCATCGGACCAGTGCCACCTTCCGTGTGACCTCTCCGGCCTCCACGCCCATGATCCTCGCCATGGTCTGCGCGCATTCGTTACCGCCGGAGTTACACAGGCCGATGGGAGCTTCCCCAGTCAATACCGCTTCGGCGTAACCGCCGCAACCGGCGTAACCACAGCCGCCGCAGTTGGCACCGGGCAGACATTCATTGAGCTGATCCAGCCGTGGGTCCGTCTCCACATGGAAGACCTTGGAGGCAAGCCCCAGGATCAGACCGAAGCCCAGTCCCAGACCGCCCAAAACACCGACTGCGATGAGGATATCCATAGACCCACCCCCTTAAAAGATCTTGAGACCCGAGAAGCCCGTGAAGGCCAGCGCCAACAGGCCCGCCGTGATCAGCGCGATCGGGAACCCCTTGAAGCACTCGGGACAATCCGCCTTATCCACCCGCTCCCGGACGGAAGCGAAGAGCACGATCGCCAGCGTGAAGCCCAGACCGCCGGCGGCGCCGTTGACCACCGAAGCCAGGAATCCGTAGCCCTCCTGCACGTTCACCAGCACCACGCCCAGCACGGCGCAGTTGGTGGTGATCAGGGGCAGGAACACGCCCAGCGCCTTGTACAGGGCAGGCACGGCCTTCTTCAGGAACATCTCCACCACCTGCACGATCGAAGCGATCACGAGGATGAACACCACCGTCTGCATATACTGCAGGGACAGGGCCTTCAGAAGCAGATCCACGCCATAGCAGGCGGCGGAAGCCAACGCCATGACGAAGGTCACCGCCATGCCCATACCGAGGGCGGTATCGATCTTCTTGGACACGCCCATGAAGGGGCAGATACCGTAAAACTTCACCAGTATGAAATTCTCCGACAGGAGGGCGCTGATCAAGATCCCCAACAGGGCCTGCATAGACAGTTCTTCCATCACTTCGCCGCCTCCTTATCCATTTTTCTGGTCTCCAGCTTCTTCATGAGGAACTGGGAGCCCGCGATCACGAAGCCCAGCACCAAAAATCCACCCACGGGCATCACCAGTTGCATGGCAGGATATCCCTCCGGGATGATCCGGATGCCCTCGCCGCCGTTCAGAAGGCCGCCACCGAAGGTACCGGCGCCCAGAAGCTCCCGGATCACACACACGATCACCAGCGCCAGCGTATAGCCGATGCCCTGGAACAGGCCGTCCAGCAAGGAGGCCACCACGCCGTTTTTGGAAGCGAAAGCCTCCGCCCGGCCCAAAATGATGCAATTGACCACGATCAGAGGGATGAACACGCCCAGACTTTCCGACAGCTCCGGCAGGAAGGCCTGCAATAAAAGGTCCACCACCGTCACGAAGCCCGCGATGATCACGATGTACGCCGCGATCCGGATCTGAGAGGGGATCACCTTCCGGAGGGCCGAGATCAGCACGTTGGAGCAGATCAGGATGATCGTCACCGCGATGCCCATGCCCAGACCGTTGAACAGGCTGGTGGAGATCGCGAGGGTAGAGCACATACCCAAAAGCTGCACCAGCACCGGGTTCTTGGTCAGAAGCCCTTCTTTGAGTTGTTTCTTGATATCCATGACTCAGCCTCCTTGCCCCATGGCTTCCACACAGCGCAGCGCGGCATTGATGCCGTCGGTGACGGCACGGGAGGTGATGGTGGCACCTGTGATGGCATCCACGTCACCGCCGTCCTTGCTGACGGCAAGGTCACCGCTCATACCGATGAACTGTCCCCGGAAGGCCTGTCCTTTGGTATTGTCCGCCGCTGCCACCGCGCCAAGACCGGCGGTCTCCGTGTGGGCGATGATGGAGATGCCCAGCACCTTGCCGGTCTTATCGATGCCCACCATCATGGAGATCTCTCCGTCGAAGCCGGAGGGGGCCACCTGTACAGCGTAGCCGATATCAGAGCCGTAGACCTGCTTCACAAGGCCGGTCTCATCGGTGAAGGCTACAGGCTGACCGCCGCCGGGAAGGACTTCCCCGATCGCCTGCTGGGTCTTGGCTTCATCCGCCGCGGCGATCAGCGGCGCGGTGATGCCGTTGACCCCTGCCAGCAATGCCGCCACCACCGAGGTGATGACCAGCAACGTCAGGGACAGCCGCAGGATATAGAGGATGCCTGACTGTTTTTTCATACCTTCTTCCCCTCCTTTTTCGGCGCGCCGAATTTGGTGGGTCTGCCGATCCGGTCCAGCAGGACCACACAGCAGTTCATGACCAGGATCGCGTAGCTGACACCTTCGTTGTAGCCGCCGAAATAGCGGATCAGGACCGTCAAAACACCACAGCCCACGCCGTAGACCACCTGCCCCAGCTTGGTCACCGGGGAGGTCACATAGTCCGTGGCCATGAACACCGCGCCCAGGATCAGGCCGCCGCCCAAAAGCTGACAGCCGGTCCACAGGAGCCTGTCATTGCCCATGGGGAACAGGAACGCCAGCACCGCCACGGTGCCAAGATACGCCAGCGGGATCCGGGGAGAGATCACCTTCCGGATCAGCAGGTAGGCGAAGCCCACCAGCAGGAGCAGTGCGGAGGTCTCACCGATACAGCCCCCCACATTGCCAAGGAACAGATCCAGGAGCCCTTCCTCCGGGAGCTGTCCCTGATGCATGGCCGCCAGCGGAGTGGCCGCCGTCACCACGTCCACATCCGGGAAGACCGGAGCGG
The DNA here is from genome assembly GCA_017378975.1 of Oscillospiraceae bacterium. Taxonomy (GTDB): domain Bacteria; phylum Bacillota; class Clostridia; order Oscillospirales; family Oscillospiraceae; genus Faecousia. Next base: position 2,454 of record JAFNXT010000225.1, on the reverse strand, counting down.
CATTCTCCCAGCCCGCCTTCACCCAAGTGGACATGGCCACGGGCCAACTGAACAGGAAGGCCCGACCTGCCAAAGCAGGGTTCACCACATTGTGACCGATGCCACCGAAGAGCATCTTCACCACGATGATCGCGAAGAAGTCGCCGATCACGATCATCCAGTAAGGGATGGTCGGCGGACAGACGAAGGCCAGCAAAACGCCCGTGACCACGGCGGACAGATCGTAGGTCTTGTCCGGCCGCTTCAACAGCCTGCTCCAGCCCCACTCGAAGAGCACACAGGCCGCCACAGAGATCAGCGTCACCACCAGCGCCCGGGGACCGAAGAAATACACCGCGCCTGCCAACGCCGGCAGGAGCGCGATCAACACGTCACGCATGATCGTCCGGGTGGTGGCTTTGGAGTGGATATGGGGGGAGCTGGAGATCGTCAGCTCATAGAAGTATTTCATTTGATGGGCCATCTCTCCACCTCCTTACAGCTTTTTGGAAGCCGCCGCGGCGGCATGATCCCGGATCCTCTGCTTGCCGGACCGGAAGCCCAGCACCAGCGGCAGGCAGGCCGGACAGGTATAGGCACAGCAACCGCACTCGATGCAGTCCATCATATGGACCGACTTCATGTTCTCCACGTCACCGGACTGCAAGGACTTGTACATCAGCACCGGCATCAGCTTCATGGGGCAGGCATCGATGCACCGGCCGCACCGGATGCATTGGGGATGCTCCACCAGATACTGATGCTTGTGTCCCAGGATCGTGACGGCATTGGTGCCCTTGGTGGTAGGCACCGACAGGTCATACTGGGTCACGCCCATCATGGGGCCGCCGGAGATCACCTTGTAGGGGTTCTCAGAGTGTCCCACCGCTTCGAGCAGATCGTTGAAGCTGGTACCGATGGGCACGATCAGGTTCTTCGGTGCCATGACGATGTTGCCGGACACCGTGACGATCCGCTCGATCAGCGGCACGCCCTCCCAGACCGCGTCATGGATCGCCTTACAGGTGGCGGCGTTGAACACCGCACAGCCCACCGCCGCCGGGAGCCCACCGGAGGGCACCTGCCGCCCGGTGACCGCATAGATCAGCTGCTTCTCCGCGCCCTGCGGATATCTGGAGGGGAGCGTACGGACCGTGATCCCGTCTTCGGGGGCGAGGAACGCCCGCAACGCCCGTGCCGCCTGAGGCTTGTTGTCCTCCAAAGCGATACAGGCCGTGGACAGCCCCAGGATCTTCATGACGATCTTGACACCTGCGATCACAGCCTCCGGGAATTCCCGGCACAGCCGGTCATCGGCGGTGATGTAGGGCTCACATTCTCCGGCGTTGATGATGATCGTATCCACCTTCCCAAGACCGGAGGACAGCTTCACATGGGTGGGGAAGGTCGCGCCGCCCATGCCCACGATCCCGGCCTCCCGGATCAGCCCGATCAGATCCTCCGGCGTCAGGGCCGCTACCTCTTCGGGGCTCCTTTTCCGGATCTGGGGATCGGGGGTATCCTGACGGTCGTTCTCGATCACCACGCTCATCATGGTCGTGCCGCTGGTATGGGCCCGCATCTCCACGGCCTTGACCTTGCCGGACACGGGGGAATGGACCGGCACGCACAGACCGGTGTTGTCACCGATCTTCTGCCCCTTGGCCACCTGATCCCCCTTCTTCACCAGGGGCTTACAGGGGGCACCGATGTGCTGGGACAGGGGCACCACCAGCACGTCCGGCTCCGGGAACCGCCGGATCGGCACATCGCAGGATAACTGCTTATGATCCGCCGGATGGATCCCACCAAAGAAAGAAAATGCCATCGTCGATCACCTCATCGCTTTTGCGTTTTCTATAAGCATACTATACCGCGATCAGGATGGTTTGTCCAGACAAAAATGTGCATAATACACAAACTATCGCCAAAAAGTACCGCCGTATCGATACAAATTAACGATACTCCCCTTCCCCATTTCAACAAAGGAGGACAAAAAAGGACCGTCCCGCAGGGAGCAGATCCCCACGGGACGGATATCATTCAATAGGCGGCCCAGACCAGCCGGTAGTACAGCCGTTGCCACAGGCTATGCTCCTTCAGGGTCCCCACGCTTTCCGCCAACGTGGCGTCCAGCCGTGCCAGCTCCTCCGGTGTGGCCTTATGCTGACTGAAGCAGGCCTTCTGCCCCAGCGCGTCGATCGCGTCCGGCACCGGGATCCCCGTGAGCCGGGACAGACGCTTGCACTCCCGATACCGGGCCAGCGCCTGGGCGTTGACCTTCCCCCGGCGCATCCGGTCCAGAAGGCGCTTCCGCCGCAGATACCATTGCCCCACGGCCAGTCCGGTCAGACCGCCGGTCCACAAAAGGAAGCTCAGCACTCCCTTCAGGAGGGGCAACAGCCATACCGGCCCCTGCGCCTGAGGCTCCGCAGGTCCCGGTGTGGTCACCACCGGCACGCTTTCCGTGGGCCG
>JAFNXT010000023.1 GCA_017378975.1 Oscillospiraceae bacterium | reverse complement strand
TTTGGCGACGGCCTTCTTTTGCTGCCCAAAGTGCCTGCCGAGTACGTGCAGCTGCAGCAGCAGCTCAACGGCATCCTGCAGGATGGCGCGGTCTATGCCGTGGCCGATTCCGGCATCAACCGACAGGCTGTGCAGCTGGTGAACCTGGACGGCAAGGGTGACGAAGAGGCCCTGGCCTTTTTCCGCACCGAGACCGGCGCCTATCAGGTCTACACCTTCCGCAAAGAGGGCGAGCAGTACACCCCCATCGGCATGGCCGAGGGTTACGGCACCTCCCTTCGGGCCATCTATTACCCCACCCTGGGGGATGGACGGCTGGGTCTGGCCATGTGCTGGGGTTTTGACGAAGGCGGCACCTACGGCATGACGGTGTATGATTTTGCCGAAAACGGCATGACCGTTCTCATGGACATCCAGTACGCCGACGTGGCCATCGAAGACATTGACGGCGACGGCGCCCAGGAGATGGCCTTTGCCGTCCGAGATAGCGTCACCGGTATGCACAGCGCCCGCGTGTGCCAGTACCGGGACGGCCAGTACCGGGTGCTTTACGAAGTGCCCATGTGTCTGGAGGTCCGTTCGGTGGCCAACATACAGTTTGGCCCTCTATGATACCAACACTCCCGGTATCGAGGTGAACAAGCTGAGGATCCCCGGCGGCGCTACCGTGGAGCTGACCCTGCGCTTCAACGAGGACGGCACGCTGGGTCTGAGCTATGTGATCACCGATTGCAGCCACAGCTACACCGAGGAGATCACCAAGGATGCCACCTGTACCGCTGAGGGCGTGAAGACCTTCACCTGCTCCATCTGCGGCCACAGCTACACCGAGACCATCAAGGCCACCGGCCATAGCTATGACGAGGGCAAGATCACCACTGCTCCCACCTGCACCGTGGAGGGTGTGAAGACCTTCACCTGTGGCAAGTGCGGTCACAGCTACACCGAGGCCGTCAAGGCCACCGGTCACAGCTACGACGGCGGCGTGGTCACCGCTCCCACCTGTATCACCGGCGGCTACACCACCTACACCTGTACCGCCTGCGGTCACAGCTACACCGGGAACGAGACCGAGGCCACCGGCCACCACTATGTGGGCGGTACCTGTACCGCTTGCGGCGAAGCCGAGCCCACTGTGGAATACTACCTGTTTGGCTGGATCAACGGCGGCAATTACGCCTGCGAGGAAGACTCCGCCAACGTCGGTCAGTATCGCTTCGTGGAGGGCCAGCTGGTCGTCACCTTCGATTCCGACTCCTATGTGGGCGTGAAGACCGGTGACAACGCCAAGTGGTATATGACCGAGGGCTTCGATGCCACGGCCACCTCCGTCACCCTGTACGACACCGCCAAGGGCATCGCTGTGCCTGAGAAGATGTTCGTCCCCGGCGGCGTGCAGGTCACCTTCACTCTGACGGTCAACGAGGACGGCACCCTGACGCTGAGCTATGTCAGAGCCCAGTGCCAGCATGACTACACCGGCACAGTCACCACCGCGCCTGGCTGTACCACCGAGGGCGTCATGACCTACACCTGCGCCAAGTGTGGTGACAGCTACACCGAGAGCGTCGCTCCCACCGGTCACAGCTATGTGGGCGGCACCTGCGCCGACTGCGGTGAGAAGGAGCCTGTGGTGGACTACTACCTGTTCGGCTGGATCAACGGCGCCAACTACGCCTGCGAGGAAGACACCGCCAACATCGGTATCTACAAGTTCGTCGATGGCAAGCTCGTCGTCACCTTCACCACCGACTCCTATGTGGGCGTGAAGACCGGCGACAACGCCAAGTGGTACATGACCGAGGGCTTCGATCAGAACGCCACCTCCGTCACCCTGTACGACACCGCCAAGGGCATCGCCGTGCCGGAGAAGATGTTCGTCCCCGGCAACGTAGAGGTCACCTTCACCCTGACCGTCAACGGCGACGGCACGCTGGGCCTGCGCTATGAGACCGCGGCCTGTGAGCATCCCGACCATGGCACCGACGGCATCTGCCCCGACTGCGGCACCAAGGTGGATCACAGCTACAAGGGCGACACCTGTACCGTCTGCGGCGCGACCCGTTCCTACTACCTGTTCGGCTGGATCAACGGCGGCAACTACGGCTGTGAGGAAGACGGCGAGACCATCGGCATCTACAAGTTTGACGGCGGTAAGCTGATCGCCACCTTCGAGTCTGACAGCTATGTGGCCGTGAAGACCGGCGACAACCTGAGCTGGTACATGACCGAGGGCTACGATGACACCCTGACCTCCGTGAAGCTGTACAACACCGCTTCCGGCATCGCCGATCCCAACAAGATGTTCGTCCCCGGCGGCGTGGAGGTCACCTTCACCCTGACCGTCAGCGACGACGAGACCCTGACCCTGAGTTATCTGGTGGATGCCGCTTCCTGCGGCCACGCAAACCATGATACCGAAGGCAACTGTACCCTCTGCGGCACCGCTGTGGAGCACACCTTCGAAAACGGCGGCTGTACCGTCTGCGGCAAGGCCTGTGAGCATAGCTGGACCGAGGGCGTGTGTGACATCTGCGGTCTGGTCTGCGTCCATAGCTGGACCGACGGCGTTTGCGGCGACTGCGGCACGGCCTGCGCCCATGAGAGCCATGACGCCGAGGGCATCTGCGGCACCTGCGGTGCCACCGTGGAGCACACCTACGTCGATGGCGTCTGCTCCGTCTGCGGCGATGGCTGTGAGCACGTCTGGACCGAGGGCGTTTGCGACAAGTGCGGCAATGCCTGTGACCATAGCTGGTCCGGCACCACCTGTACCGTCTGCGGCATGAGCCGTCCCGACGGCATCCTGATCCACTTCGTCAACACCGAAGGCTGGAACGGCGTGGTGGCCTACGCATGGGAGGCTTCCACCGATGTCGCCCTGTCCGGCTATGGCTGGCCCGGCAAGATCATCGACAGAGATGCCAACGGCTACTACACCTTCCTGCTGGACTACACTCCCACCTCCGGCAAGAGCCTGGGCCTGATCTTCCACAACTGGAACGGCGGACAGACCGCGGATCTGACCATCGGCTATGCCACGTTGGAGAAGACCCGTGAGATCTGGATCAAGCCCACCGGTACCAACAGCGAGGGCAAGCTGACCTGCGATGTGGTCACCGCTGAGCAGGATACCATCATCAGCCCCGAGATCGACGGCACCACCGTCACCTTCCGCTACGCCGGCACCGCTTCCAGCGTGTATCTGGCAGGCTCCATGAACGACTGGAGCTCCACCGCCACCAAGCTGGTGAAGGGCTCCGACGGCATCTGGTCCGTGACGATGGAGCTGGCTCCCGGTGTCCATGAGTACAAGTTCGTGGTGGACGGCGCGTGGGTGACCGATCCGGGCAACAAGGGCATGGGCGGCTACGACGGCAACTGCACCGTGGTGGTCCCCGGGGACGACACCGTCACCGATACCGGTAAGATCAAGGTGGTCCTGCACTTCTACCGTGAGAGCGGCGATTACGCCGGTTGGGACGTTTGGTTCTGGTGCAACGAGTCTTCCGGCTCCGTGGCCTTCTCTCCCGACCCCAACAACAAGGGCATGATCGCCACCTACACCGTGGACGGCGCTACCAACCTGAATCTGGGCTACACCGTCCGTAAGAGCGACTGGTCCGACAAGGAGTTCTACGACCGGTTCATCGACCTGTCCGATGTCCGCAACGGTACGGTCCACTACTTCCTGAACTCCGGCTCCGCTTCCGGTCTGCGTGTGTTGGGCGAGGATGTGCTCTCCACCGCCAAGCTCAGCTACGCCAACTACAACTACGAGGCCGGTACCGTCTGGGTCAAGACCTCCATGCCGCTGTCCGCGGTGACGGCTTCCAGCTTCCAGATCGTGGATGCCAACGGCAACGCCACCAATGTCACCGTCACCGGCGTGTCCATCGACGGCAACGGCTACAGCCTGAAGCTCAGCCGTGAGCTGAACCTGACCGAGGCTTGCAGCTTCCAGGTCAAGTACGGCAGCTTCTACTGCACCATCAGCTACAATGCTCACAATATCTTCTACACCGACAAGTTCGCTTCCCAGTACACCTACCACGGTGACGATCTGGGTGCCACCTGGAGCAAGAGCGGCACCACCTTCAAGGTGTGGGCTCCCACTGCCAAGCAGGTCTATGTGAAGATCTATGACAACGGCAACTGGGGCAGCGGCAACATGGTCCAGTATGTGCAGATGAAGCAGGGCGGCAGCGGTACATGGTATGTCACCGTTTCCGGTAACCTCAGCGGCTACTACTACAATTACGATGTGGTGTTCCCCGGCTACACCGTGGAGGCCACCGACCCCTATGCCAAGGGCGTAGGTGCCAATGGCGACCGCGGTATGATCGTGGATATGGATTCCACCGATCCTGCCGGCTGGAGCAACGACATCAGCCCCAACAAGTACATGTCCTACACCGATGCCATCATCTATGAGCTGCACATCCGTGAGATGACCATCGATGCCAGCTCCGGCGTGAAGGACGCATGGAAGGGCAAGTATCTGGGCCTGACCCAGCAGGGCACCAACTACAACGGCTACTCCACCGGTCTGCAGCACCTGAAGGAGCTGGGCATCACCCATGTGCAGCTCATGCCTGCCTTCGACTTCAATTCCGTGGATGAGTACCATCTGGACGACTGGGCACAGTACGCCTGGGGCTACGATCCGAAGAACTTCAATGTCCCCGAGGGCAGCTACGCCACCGATCCCTTCAACGGCGCCACCCGTATCACCGAGTTCAAGCAGATGGTCCAGAGCTTCCACTCCAATGGCATCAACGTGGTCATGGACGTGGTCTACAACCACACCTTCGACGGCGGCAACTACTGCGGCAACAAGATCGTGCCCAACTACTACTCCCGTTTCTACGGTGAGGGCAACTGGTCCAACGGTTCCGGCGTGGGCAACGACTTCGCCACCGAGCGGGCCATGGTCCGGAACCTGATCGTGGACTCCATCATGCACTGGGTGGAGGAGTACCACATCGACGGCTTCCGTTTCGATCTGGCGGGCCTGATCGATACCGTCACCATCAACGAGATCGTCAACACCGTCCATGCCAAGTATCCCAACGTCATGTTCTACGGCGAGGGCTGGGCGGCCGGCGGTACCGCTGTCCAGTATGGCTACAACCTTGCCTCTCAGGGCAACGCATGGGAGGTCGGCGGCTTCGGCTTCTTCAACGACAGCTTCCGTAACGCCATCGCCGGTGACAACGGCAACTCCTGGGGCTTCGCCACCGGCGCAAGCGACAAGTTCAGCACCATCGCAAGCGCCTTCCGGGCCTCCAACGGCTGGTCCTCCAGCCCCAGCCAGACCGTCAACTATGTGTCCTGCCACGACAACTACTGTCTGATGGATAAGATCATCATCAGCCGGAACGGTGCCTTCTGGGATCAGATGGCCCGGATGAACGGTCTGTCCACCGCCATGGTCATGCTCAGTCAGGGCATCCCCTTCATCTACTCCGGTGACGAGATGCTCCGTGAGAAGAAGGACGAGTGGGGCACCCGCTACGACAATGCCTTCGGCACCAGCGACTACGTCAACAAGATCCGCTGGTCCGACCTGCAGAGCAAGGAGTTCGCTCAGCGCACCGACGATTACTACGCCGGTCTGATCGCCTTCCGTAAGAACCATCAGGCCCTCCGTTGTTCCAATGGAAGCGATGCGTGGAACGCGACCAGCATCCACTCCATCAACGGCAACACCATGCTGGTCTATGTGGACGGCAATTACAACTACGAGTGCTCCGATGGCATCGTCATGATCTTCAACGGCAGTGACCAGACCCAGTGGGTCGATGTCCAGAACTACGTGCCGCACGGCTATTATCAGGCCACCATCCATGGTACGCAGGCCGGTAATACTCCCCTGTGGGGCAAGGACATCAACGGCTACAGCGATGCCGTGGGCGTGGAGCCCTACTCCGTGACGGTCCTGGTCAAGGGCGACCTGGTCCACGAGGAGAGCGTGTACAACCAGAACATGGCTCTGGTCTACTGCTCTCACGGCTACCACACCACCAGCGGTCTTTGCACCAACTGCGGTGTCAGCGTCAGCCACAGCTACTCCGGCGGTAAGTGCTCCGTCTGCGGTCTGAGCCAGTCCGCCCCCGACACCTATACCGTCTACTACGACAACAACACCACCAACTGGGGCAATGTCAACGTTTACGCATGGGCAGAGGCCGCCGGACGGACCACCGAGTTCACTGACTCCTGGCCCGGTACTGCCATGACCCACATGGGTGACGGCATCTACGCCATCGAGCTGCCCATCGAGGCCACCAACCTGATCTTCAATGACGGCTACGGCAGTCAGAGCATCAATCTGGGCGCCCCTGCCTACGACGCCACCGCTACCATGTACGATCCTGCCACCGGTAGCTGGGTCACCTACGAGGAAAGCTGTAAGCACGAGATCCACTCCACCGACGGCCTTTGCTCCAAGTGTGGCCTGCCCGTGTCCCACAGCTGGGTCGAGGGCATCTGCTCCGTCTGCGGCGGCACCTGTGAACACACCTGGGCCAGCGGCACCTGCTACAGCTGTGGCATGGTCTGTGGCCACGAGCACCACGGCACCGATGCCGCGTGTCTGCTCTGCGGCGTGAAGGTGGAGCACACCTACACCTCCGCGGGCACCTGCTCGGGCTGCGGTCTGGAGTGCCGGCACAGCTGGAACGGCGCTGTCTGCACCAACTGTGGCTACACCTGCGCGCACGCACAGCATACCACCAGCGGTCTGTGTACCAAGTGCGGCTCCGATGTGGAGCATGCCTACACCGACGGCAAGTGTGACATCTGCGGCCTGTCCGAGGATGCCCCCGATACCGTCACCATCTACTATGACAACGCCGGCACCCAGTGGGAGCAGGTCTATGTCTACGCCTGGGCGGAGGCCGCGGGCCGTACGGTGATGTACACCGATGGCTGGCCCGGCAACGCCATGGAGCCGGTGGAGGGCGACATCTACGCCATCACCCTGCCGAGAGATGCCGCGATCGTGATCTTCAATAACGGCGAAGGCGGCCAGACCGGCGACCTGTCCGTGCCTGCTTACGACTCCGGCCTGGATCTGTACCGGTCCGCCACCGGCCTGTGGGCCACCTACGGCGTGGCCTGTGAGCACGACTACCGGAGCGAGGTCACGGCTCCCACCTGTACCGAGCCCGGCTACACCACCTACACCTGCGCCCTGTGCGGTGACAGCTATGTGAGCGACGAGACCGAGGCCACCGGCCACAGCTTCGTCGACGGTAAGTGTGAGCACTGCGGCGAGGCCGATCCCGACCACTGCGCTCACGAGTATGAGAGCGAGGTCACGGCTCCCACCTGTACCGAGCCCGGCTACACCACTTACACCTGCGCTCTGTGCGGCGACAGCTATGTGAGCGACGAGACCGAGGCCACCGGCCACAGCTTCGCTGACGGCAAGTGTGAGCACTGCGGTACGGTCGATCCTTCCGTCTGCACGCACGAGTATGAGAGCGAGGTCACGGCTCCCACCTGCACCGAGCCCGGCTACACCACCCACACCTGTACCCTCTGCGGTCACAGCTTCACCGACACCGAGACGGAGCCTGCGGGCCACAGCTATGTGGACGGCTTCTGTGAGCACTGCGGTGCCGAGGAGCCCGAGGGCTGCGCTCATGAGTATGAGGACGTGATCACCGAGCCCACCTGTACCGAGGCCGGCTTCACCACCCATACCTGTACCCTCTGCGGCGAGAGCTACACCGACACCGAGGTGAAGGCTCTGGGCCACAGCTATGTGGACGGCGTCTGCGAGCGTTGCGGCGAGCACGACTACGATAGCTGCGAGCACCAGTTCGTCACCACCACCGTCAGCCCCACCTGTGACACCGAGGGCTACACCGCCAACACCTGTGAGCTGTGTGGCTACGTTGAGAAGTCCGACATCGTGGAGGCCAAGGGCCACAGCTTCTCCAACGGTATGTGTACCGTCTGCGGCAAGCCCAAGCCCCTGTCCACCGACTACTACCTGATCGGCTACATCAACGGTGCCAACTACGGCTGTGAGGAAGACGGCGAGAACATGGGCATCTACAAGTTCGAGAACAATATGCTGAAGGCCACCTTCCAGTCCACCAGCTATGTGTTCGTCAAGACCGCCGGCAACGCCAAGTGGTATATGTGCGACGGCTACCCCGGCGACGGCGTGAATTCCGCGAACCTGTATGATACCTCCATGCCGATCCAGCACGACAAGGTCAACGTCCCCGGCGCGGTGGAGATCACCTTCACCCTGATCGAGCGTGACGACGGCAGCCTGACCCTGACCTACGTCAAGGCCGGCGAATGTGCCCACACCTATTACAGCTACGTCTCTCAGGAGCCCGGCTGTACCACCAAGGGCGTCATGACCTACCGTTGCAGCCTGTGCGCCGATACTTACACCAAGTCCATCGCCGCCAAGGGCCACAACTATGTGGGCGCCAACTGCACCAACTGCGGTGCCGAGAGCCCCTACTACACCGCCACCTACTACCTCTTCGGCTATATCAACGGCGCCAACTACGCCTGCGAGGAGGATGGCAGCAACATCGGCAAGTACAAGTTCACGAACGGCAAGCTGGTGGCTACCTTCGACACTACCAGCTATGTGGCCGTCAAGACCGGCGACAATGCCAAGTGGTACATGACCAACGGCTACCCCGGCGATGATGCCACCTCTGTGAAGCTGTATGACACCTCCACCGGCATCGATGCAAACAAGATGCGTGTCCCCGGCGGTGTCCAGATCACCTTCACCCTGCGTGAGAATGCCGACGGCAGTCTGACCCTCAGCTACGTGGCGGCGGCCTGCAGCCATAGCTGGGATGACGGCTATGTGTCCACTCCCGCCGGTTGTACCACCACCGGTGTCCGGACCCGTACCTGTACGAAGTGCGGTGAATCCAAGGACGAGACCATCGCCGCCACCGGTCACAACTATGTGGACGGTGCCTGCGCCGGCTGTGGTCACATCACCGATGATTATGTGGAGGAGTTCTACCTCTTCGGCTGGATCAACGGCGGCAACTACGCCTGCGAGGAGAACTACGCCGACATGGGTGAGTTCAAGTTCGTGGACGGTCTGCTGACCGCTACCTTCCGTGAGGACAGCTACATCGGTATCAAGACCTCCGGCAACCTGAAGTGGTACATGACCCAGTCCTATGTGGGCGAGGGCGATACCGCCACCTTCTACGACACCGCCACCGGTGCCGGTGAGAAGATGTTCGTGCCCGGCGGCGTGGAGCTGACCTTCACGCTGACCAAGAATGCCGATGGCAGTCTGACTCTGCGCTACACCACCGGCAGTGCCTGTGAGCACGTCTTCGGTGAGGGCAAGGTCCAGACTGAGCCCACCTGTGCCGAAGAGGGCGTCATGCACTACACCTGTGACCTCTGCGGTCATGTGAAGGCGGAGCCCATCCCCGTCATCGCGCACCGGTTCACCGGCGGCGTGTGTGTCGCCTGCGGCTATGAGTGTGTCCATGCCTACGACATGGTCAAGCACGATGCCAGCTGCTCCGTCTATGAGTCCTATGAGTTCACCTGCGGCATCTGCGGCGACTGCCAGATCTTCAGCGCCGGTGACATGATGGATTGGAGCGAGACCAAGCCCGGTCTGATGCCTGAGGCGCTCTTCGAGACCAAGGTCCAGTACCGCTACCGTGACTGGGAGACCATCGTGTCCTTCGTGCCCGGTCTGGAAGGCTATGAGCTGACCGACTCCCGTTGGGTCAACGAAACTGCCGGTCAGATCCTGTATGTGAAGGATTGGCCCACCGGCTTCGACAAGACCAACGCCCTGTATGCCCGGTATGACAACGAGGGCAACAAGGTCACGGCTTCCGAGACCGAGACCGACCGTGTGGTGCTCGGCTCCGATGAGATCGTGGGCTACCTGTACTACCACTGGTGCTGTGCCGGCCATGCTGACAGCGCGGCCGTGGAGTCCGGAAACTATGACCGGTTCCATGCCTATTACAGCACAGTGTCTCCCGACAAGGCCGACCAGTACGATGCCTCCAACGGCAGCTACCGCTTCGACGACAGCACCGCCTGTGGAGACTCCGTCCGGTACTTCTGCGTGCCGGTCTACGGTCAGTCCTATACCACCGCCCAGAAGGAGTTCACCTACGGGCGCTGGACCGAATGGACCGGCTGGTCTGAGAGCGTTGCGGAAGCCACCGAGACCCGTCAGGTGGAGACCCGTACCCTGTACCGTCTGCCCGATGTGGCTCTGGCCGAGCATGACTACGAGAGCGTGGTCACCGCGCCCACCTGTACCGAGGCCGGCTACACCACCCATACCTGCGCCCTCTGCGGCCATAGCTACACCGGTGCCGCTGTGCCCGCCACCGGCCACAGCTATGTGGATGGCACCTGCGAAAAGTGCGGACAGGCAGATCCCAGTATCGTGACCGACCCCGGTCTGACGCTGAACTATCCGACCCTGTCCTTCGAGGATGAGATCATCTACAATGTGTACTTCTCCGTGAAGGATATGACCTCCGTGGTGGAGCTGGGCCTGATGGTCCTGCCGAAGATGGACCAGAACGCTACCATCGCTGACGCTGTGGCTCTGGTGCCCGGCTATGTGACCAACGGCGTTGTGTACCTTGCCAAGTCCGAGGGCATCCCCGCCGCCAACATGGGCGATACCCTGTACTTCAAGGTCTACGCCAAGCTGTCTGACGGTAGCTATGCTTACTCCACCGCCGGCGGCTACAACGCCAAGGCCTACGCCAACTCCATCCTGAAGGGCAACAACTCCGATGAGATGAAGGCGCTGGTGGTGTCCATGCTGAACTACGGCGCGGAAGCCCAGCTCTACTTCGGCCATAACACCGATAAGCTGGTGAACAACGCCCTGACTGCCGAGCAGCAGGCGCTGGTGAAGGCCTACGACAGCACCATGATGGATGCCATCGTGAAGGCTGACAGCACCAAGACCACGAACTTCACCCGTGTGAACTCCAACTTCCGTCAGCTTTACCCCTCCGTGTCCTTCGACGGCGCTTTCGCCATCAACTTCTACTGCGCTCCTGCGATCACTGTGGACGA
>JAFNXT010000224.1 GCA_017378975.1 Oscillospiraceae bacterium | reverse complement strand
TCCGACCCCAACGAACTGCGCCAGCTCCTGACCCCCTACCTACCATCGTAGGGTGGGGGCATGCCCCCACCGGTGGTTTTCGCATAGCGAAAACCACTTCGCCCTCATGGGCGAAAAATATCCCCTGCGCGCCCCTTCCGGGCCGCGACGGCTGGGGCATGCCCCAGCCCTACACGAACCCGATCCCACCCCAAGGAGGTCTCCCATGATCCCAAGACACATCTGCGAACAAGTCCTGTCCCGTGCCATGTCCACCGGCGCGGACTACGCCGAGCTGTTCGCCCAATATACAGTGGACCACAGCCTTCACATGATCGACCGCCGGGTGGATGCCATCAACGACTGCGTCACCTCCGGTGCCGCCGTTCGTGTCTACAAGGGCCTGCGTTCCGTCATGGCCACCACCGTGGACAAGTCCGAAGCCGGGCTCCTGCGGTGCGCCCGGCAGGCGGCGGACGCGCTGGGACAGGGGGAGGCCCCGATCCAGATCGTCCTTCGGGAACGGACCTTCGGCGATATCCATCCGGTACAGATCGTCCCCTCCTCCGTTGCCAATGCCCAAAAGGCGGAGATCCTGAAGGCAGGCTACTTCGCCGCCCGGGACTATGACAGCCGGATCACCCAGACCACCGGCACCCTGTCGGACACGGACCACCGGATCCTGATCGCCAACTCCGAAGGGCTGTACACGCAGGACCGCCAGATCCGCACCCGGCTGAGCATCAGCGCCGTGGCGGAGCAGGACGGCCAGACTCAAACCGGCGCCTTCAACCCCGGCAGCCGTCAGGGCCTTGAGATGTTCGAGACCACTGACCCCAAAGAAGTGGGCATCCGTGCCGCCAGACAGGCCGTGACCATGGTCGGTGCCGGCTACTGTCCTGCCGGTGTGATGCCCGTGGCGATCGCCGGCGGCTTCGGCGGCGTGATCTTCCACGAAGCCTGCGGCCACTCTCTGGAAGCCACCTCCGTGGCCTACGGCCGGAGCCAGTTCGCGGGAAAGCTGGGCGAGCAGATCGCCTCTTCCAAAGTCACCGCCATCGATGACGGTACCATCCCCGGTGCATGGGGCTCCATGAACATCGACGACGAGGGGCATCCTGCCCAGCGGAACGTGCTGATCGAGAACGGTGTCCTAAAGTCCTACATGATCGACAAATTCAACGCCCGACGCATGGGTCTTGCCCCCACAGGCAACGCCCGTCGCCAGAGCTACGCTTATACCCCCACCTCCCGGATGACCAACACCTACATCGCCCCGGGACAGGACCGGGACGAAGACATCATCGGCTCCATCGACTACGGTCTCTACGCCGCCTCCATGGGCGGCGGCTCCGTGGACCCGGTGACGGGAGACTTCAATTTCGCCGTAGACGAGGGCTACATGATCCGTAACGGCAAGATCTGCGAGCCGGTCCGTGGTGCCAGCCTCGTGGGCAAGGGCTCCCGGATCCTCATGGACATCGACATGGTGGGCACGGGACTGGAGCTGGGACAGGGCGTCTGCGGCTCCTCCAGCGGCGCGGTCCCCACCAGCGTAGGACAGCCCCTGATCCGGGTGTCCTCGATCACCGTGGGCGGAAGATAAGGAGGACGGCATGGACTTCAACAGTTTCAAAGAAGCGGTCCTGGCCCGTTGCAAAGAAAAGGGCCTGACGGACTATGAATTGTATTACGAGACCTGCCAAAGCACCAGCGTCAGCGTGTTCCGGCAGGAGGTGGACCGGTTCACCGGCTCCACCGAAGGCGGCGTGTGCTTCCGGACTTTGATCGGCAACCGGATGGGCTACGCCTCCACCGAGGAGCTGACGGCGCAGGAAGCGGTCCGGATCGTGGATGCCGCCGCCGACAACGCCGCCACGCTGGAGAGCGAGGATCCTGGATTCCTCGGCGAAGGCGGCCAGACCTACGAAGCCCCGGACCGGGACCTCTATCCTCTGCCCACCACCGCGGAGCTGATCGACACGGCGCTGGATGCCCAGAAGCGTCTCTACGCCGCCGACCCCAGCGTGTCCGACGGCTCCACCACCCAGACCCTGATGGAGCGCACCGAGCTGAAGATCTGGAACTCCAAGGGGCTGGACCTTAGTTATGTAAACCAAATCGCCGGTCTCGTCACCGTGGCCGTGGTAGCAGAGGGCGCTCAAAGAGCCAACGCCGCAAAAATCGCACTGGGCCAACTGGACCGGATCGACCGGGACGGGGTGGTGGCAGAAGCGGTGCGGAAAGCCCTCGGGAAGCTGGGCGGTGACCCTGCCCCCACCGGCACCTGCCCGGTGGTCTTCAGCCCCAAGGCCATGGCCGCCCTCCTGCAGACGTATTCCGGGATCTTCTCCGCCCGCCGGGCCCAGAAGGGCCTGTCCAGGCTGGCGGACCGGGAAGGGGACAAGATCGCGGCGGAGTGCGTGACCATCGTGGACGACCCCTTCCACCCGGACAGCCCCTGCCCCGTGCCCTTCGATGCCGAGGGCAGTCCCACCTGCCGTAAGGTGATGGTCTCCGGCGGTACCCTTACGACCCTTTTGTATGACCTCCAGACCGCCCACAAGGCAGGCAGGCATACCACCGGCAACGCCGCCAAGGGCAGCTACAAGTCCCCCGTGGGGATCCGGCCCTTCAGTATGTATCTGGCAGATGGCCCCCACACCGCAGAGGAGCTTCTGGAAAAAGCCGGTGACGGCGTGTATATCGATTCCGTCACAGGCCTTCACGCCGGAGCCAACGCCGTCAGCGGCGACTTCTCCCTGCAAAGCGAGGGCTTCCTGATCCGGGAAGGCCGCCTGACGGACCATGTGAAGTCCTTCACCGTGGCAGGCAACTTCTACGACCTGCTGAAAGACATCACCGCGCTGGCAAACGACAGCTCCCTGCAAGATCCGCTGGGCCCCACCGCCTTCGGCGCTCCCACCACACTGGTCAAAGCCCTCTCCATCGCCGGCAAATGACCCCTATCCCCTGTATCCAATGATCCAACGGATCATCGAATAAATCAAAAAACGGAGGAACCCCACAATGAAAGACCCCAAGAAATTCATCCGGATCATGTGTCTGATCCTGGTGGCCGTGATGGTGCTGGACCTGATCCCTGCCATCGTCTTCGCCGCCGGTGGACAGCAGACCGTCCTGCTGACCAATACCGCCGGATGGAACACCCCCTACATCTATTTCTGGTCCGATTCCAACACCGGCATGACCTCCTGGCCCGGCCAGCCTATGTCCTTGCTGGAAGGCAACATCT
>JAFNXT010000022.1 GCA_017378975.1 Oscillospiraceae bacterium | reverse complement strand
TTTGACGCAGGTCTACGGTGACTATATGCAGCCGCCACCCGTGGAGAAGCGGGTCAGCGAACACGGCATCATCCGTTGTGAGGTGTGAGAAGGATGAGTAAGCTCGTATCGGTGATCGTGCCGATCTACAAAGTGGAAGAATACCTCCCCCGCTGTGTGGACAGCATCCTGCGCCAGACCCATCGGGAGCTGGAGATCATCCTCGTGGATGACGGCTCCCCGGACGGCTGTGGCGCGATCTGTGAAGCCTACGCCCGGAAGGACGGGCGGATCCGTGTGATCCACAAGCCCAACGGCGGCCTGTCCGATGCCCGGAACGCAGGTCTGGACATCGCCACCGGCGACTATGTGTACTTTTTGGACAGCGACGACTGGATCGCCGACGATGCCATCGCCGCCCTGATCTCCCATATGGACGGCTCCGTGGACATCGTCATGGGCTGCGCCGTGGACGTGCAGGAGAAGGACGGTCAGCTCATCGAAACGGCGTTCTCCGTCCCTGTGGGCACGCTGCGACAGATGGACCGCATCGAGGCCATGAGAGATGACCTGCTGGGCGGCTGGGCCGCGTGGAACAAGCTCTACAAGCGGGCGCTGTTCCGAACCATCCGCTTCCCAGTGGGCAAGATCAACGAGGATGAAGCGATCCTGCTCCATGTTCTTGCCCTATGCGACAGCGTGGTCCAGTTGGGCCATCCTACCTACTATTACTTCCTGCGTCCCAACAGCATCACCACTTCCTCTTTTTCCGAGAAAAAGATGGACTGGTTCCATAACTGTGTGAGCAACTGCGACTTCATCCGCACCCACTACCCCCAACTCATGCCCGAAGCAGAACACCGGCTCATGGGCGCGACCTTGTACCTGCTCCAATTCATGCTGCTGGAGCCAAAGCGGTTCTCCGGTCAATTGACCGAACTGGAAAATTGTCTGCGCACGAACCACCGCAGTATGTCCCGCAACCCCTACACGACCGCCTCGGAAAAGCGGCGGCTCTCCATTCTCTCCACGATCGTCAAATGGAAGCTCGCCCCCATCTACCGACTCATCTACCGACTGTACCTCAAGACCAGATAGGAGGACACCGTGTTTCTAGACAGAATATCCGATTGCGGCTGGGTGCTGGCGATCAGAGAGCGGCTCTGCGGACAGGAAGCCTTTCTTGGGCATACCCAGCGGCCCTTCAAGCTGATCCGGAACCCTTGGCGATACTGGTGCGCTGACCCCTTCCTGATCCATCACGACGGTGTCGAGTATATCTTCTGCGAGGCCTTCGATATCCTGAAGGATCGGGGCATCCTGGCCTACCGCACGATCGACCGTCGCGGTCGGGTGTCCAAGCTCCGCCCCTGTCTGGATACCGGCTCCCATCTGTCATACCCCCATATCTTCCGCCATGACGGTCAGATGTACATGATTCCCGAGAGTGACGCGGCAGGTGAGGTGGCTCTGTACCGGGCGACACAGTTCCCCGACCGCTGGCAGAAGCAGACCGTCCTCCTGAAGGACATCTCCGCCTGCGACACGGATCTGGTATCCCATCAGGGAGACACCTATCTGCTGACACAGGTCTTCGACCGGAGCCAGATCCCCTATGTATATGACTCGCTGTACCTTTATATATGGGACGGTGCCCGGTTCCGCCCCTGTTCCGCCGAGCCCATCGTCCACGGCGCGCAAAAGGCACGCAACGCCGGCGCGATCTTCGAGCACGAAGGCACGCTTCACCGTGTGAGTCAGGACTGCGCCGAGATGTACGGAGAGAGCATCACCTTCCATCAAATCGACCGGCTGGACAGGAACGGCTACGAAGAGCATCCCATCCAGCAGCTCCGTGTGTCCGACATCCGTCTCGATAGGCCCAACACCTTCGAGGGGATCCATACCTACAACGCGGACGAACGCTATGAGATCATCGATCTGCAGCGCAAGAAATGGTTCCGCCCC
>JAFNXT010000223.1 GCA_017378975.1 Oscillospiraceae bacterium | reverse complement strand
GGTACGCACGCCGGTCACATGACCGTCCCGTGTCAGGATATCCACGATCTGGGCCTGCTTCAGCGCCAGCCCCTCCTGCCGCTCCAGCGTGTGCTTCATATATTCCTGATACCTTCTGCGGTCCGCCTGGGCCCGGAGGGAATGGACCGCCGGTCCTTTGCCCCGGTTGAGCATCCGGTACTGGATACAGCAGGCATCCGCCGCCAGTCCCATCTCGCCTCCCAGCGCGTCCAGCTCCCGGACCAGATGGCCCTTGCCGGTGCCGCCGATGGCAGGATTGCAAGGCATATTGCCCACCGCGTCCAGCGAAATGGTGAAAAGGATCGTGTGCAGGCCCAGCCGCGCGGCGGCCAGCGCCGCCTCGATCCCGGCGTGACCGGCGCCGATCACGGCGATGTCGCAGGAACCTGCGTGATAAGTCGTCATAGGATCTCCTTTCCGCACCATGCCTCTACCATGGCGGTGCAGGACCGGCTCATCTCCCGACTGAACGCACTGTCCCATTTTCGGCCGCAGAACCGCCGGAGCCAGTCCTGAAGCTCCTCACCGGACTTTCCGGACCGCTCTGCCAGCATATCCTCCATGGCGTCGGACTTTTTCAGGTCGTAGCCATTCTCATGGACCATGTCCTCCACCCGGAACCGGGGCGGCTTCTCCCGACGGAGCTGTTGGGCCGTGGGATAGCCGAAGCACAGCATGGCCGCCGGCACCACATACCGGGGCAGGCCCAGCAGTTCTTTGTGATATTCGAACCGCTCGGTGATGTCACCGATGTAACAGCTCCCCAGCCCCAGACCGTGGGCCGCCACCACCGCATTCTGAGCGGCGATCAGGGCATCCGCCTGCGCAAGGAACAGATCTCCCATGTCCGGCGCCCGGGTGTCCTCAGCCACCTTCCGGAAGACCTCGAACCACCGCCGGTAGTCGGCGCAGAAGATCAGCACCATGGGTGCGGTGGCGATGAAGGGCTGATCGTCACAGCTTTTGGCCAGTGCCGCCTTCATATCGGGATCCGTGATGTCCAGGATCGTGTAGAGGGCCATGTTCCCGGCGGAGGGGGCCTGGATCGCCGCCTCCAGGATCTGCCGCTTCACGTCCTGCTCCACCGGCCGGTCTTCATAGACCCGGACGGACTTGCGCTCATGGAGCTGACGAAGCACCTCCATGGTCATGCCTCCGCCTCTTCGGTCTTCTTCTCTTCCTTGGGCATGACGAAGGGCTTGCAGACCACCTCGCACCGGTTGATGGGAGTGCCCAGCGCATGGAACTTCTCCTCGTAGCCGGTCATGATGCCCACGATGCCGTCCTTGTGCAGATCCCGGGTCAAATTCTTGACCTCCAGACCGCAGGCGGCGAACTCCTCCACAGAGAACTCGAAGAGGGGGGCGTTGTCGGTCTTGAAATGGAACTCACCGCCGGGCTTCACCACACGGCAGTACTTGTCCAAAAATCCCCGATGGGTCAGACGGCGCTTGGCGTTCTTCTTCCGGGGCCAGGGATCCGGGAAATTGATGAAGAGACGATCGATCTCCTCCCCGGCGAAGATGTCCTCGATGTTCGCCACGTCCATATCGATGAAGAACACGTTCTTCAGTCCCATGGACTTGGCCTTCTCCATGGCCACCACCATGGCCTCCCGGCAACGCTCCACGGCGATCAGCAGGACATCGGGGTCAGCCTGCGCGGTCTCGGCGGTGAACTTGCCCTTGCCACAGCCGACCTCCACCCACAGGGCGGTACAACCGGGCATCAGATCCCGCCAATGTCCCTTCCGCTCCTCCGGCTGGGCGATCCGATAATCGGCACACTTCTCCATCCGGGGCTCCAGATTCCGCATACGTCTCATCCTCATGATGATATCCTCCTAAAAAGCGGCCAAATGCCGCATATTCTTTCAGCTTACCATTATATCAGACTGCCCAAAGAAAATCCAGTCCCATATTTTTTCTTCTTGTTTTTCAGAAATCATACTGGATTATCCCCCGAAACTATGATAGGATATAAAAAATATGTCCAACGGAGGTACACCGCCATGAGAGGTATCCCTTCTCTGATCACCGATATCCGAAAGAGCGTCTTCACCGAGGTGGCCCGGATGGCCTACTCCGGTCAGGGCTATGAGCACGCCGATGACCTGCCCTACATCATCGTCCCCGGCGACCAGCCCCTGCACCGGGAGTCCGTGTTCCTGGAGCGTGCCATCGCCAGCGAGCGTGTCCGCCTTGCCATGGGCCTGAACCTGCGTCCCATCCAGACCCGTCACCTGATGACCGAGGGCATGGACCAGGCCGCCATCGCCGAGCAGTATTACGAGCCGCCTCTGATCAACATCATCCCCTATGCCTGCCACGCCTGCCCCACCAACCAGTACCGGGTGACGGAGAACTGCCAGAACTGTCTGGCGGCCTCCTGCCAGCGGGTCTGCCCCCGTGGCGCGATCAGCTTCGTCAACGGCAAGAGCCAGATCGATCAGAACAAGTGCATCAAGTGTGGCAAATGTGCCACCGCCTGCCCCTATAACGCCATCATCCATATGCAGCGCCCCTGCGCCGCCGCCTGCGGCATGGACGCCATCGGCTCCGATGAGCATGGCCGGGCTGTGATCGACCAGATGAAGTGCGTCTCCTGCGGTCAGTGTCTGGTGAGCTGTCCCTTCGGCGCGATCGCGGACAAGGGCCAGATCTACCAGCTGATCCAGTCCATCCTCAAGGGCGATCAGGTGATCGCCATCGTGGCCCCGGCCTTCATCGGCCAGTTCGGCAAGCACTCCACCCCTGAGAAGTTCGTCACCGCCATGAAGGTGCTGGGCTTCGACCGTGTGGTGGAGGTGGCCGTGGGCGCGGATATGTGTACCATC
The DNA here is from genome assembly GCA_017378975.1 of Oscillospiraceae bacterium. Taxonomy (GTDB): domain Bacteria; phylum Bacillota; class Clostridia; order Oscillospirales; family Oscillospiraceae; genus Faecousia. The sequence goes on along the minus strand of JAFNXT010000223.1, from coordinate 5,384 downwards.
GAAGAAGCCAACGACTTCCTGGAGAAGGTCCCGGCGGAACAGCCCTTCATGGCTACCTCCTGCTGTCCGGCATGGCACTCCATGGTCCACAAGCTCTTCCCTGCCCAGTCCAAGAACATCTCCATGACCCTGACCCCCATGGTCTTCACCGCCCGGCTCATGAAGAAGAAGCATCCCGGCTGCAAGGTGGTCTTCGTGGGCCCCTGCGCCGCCAAGAAGCTGGAGGCCATCCGTGCCGACATCCGTTCCGATGTGGATTTCGTGCTGACCTTCGAGGAACTGCAGGGCATGTTCGAGGCCAAGGAAGTGGACTTCGAGACCATCGAGCCCACCGAGACCATGAACGAAGGCACCGCCGCCGGCCGTGGCTTCGCCGTCTCCGGCGGTGTGGCACAGGCCGTCACGGACCTGATCCACGAGACCCATCCCGAGGTGGAGATCAGGACCGCCCGTGCCGAGGGCCTGCGGGAGTGCCGCAAGCTCATGACCCTTGCCAAGGCCGGTAAGTATAACGGCTACCTGCTGGAGGGCATGGCCTGTCCCGGCGGCTGTGTCGCCGGTGCCGGCACCCTCCTGCCTGTGGATCTTGCCGCCAAGGTGGTCAGCAAATACCAGACAGAAGCCACCCAGACCAGCCCCACCCAAAGCCCCTACCGGGACGAAGGCCATAAGCTGGACTAAAAGGATATAGAACGGGCCCGGTCTTTCGACCGGGCCCGAAACATACCCACACGCCCGTAGGGCGGGGGCTTGCCCCCGCCGCCACGACCACGATGCCCCCTCGCAGGACGAGGGCAGTCACGGCGGGGGCAAGCCCCCGCCCTACAGATCCGTGTCCATCAGATCCATAAAAACTGCTGACAAACGCCGTGGGATGTGTTACAATGACAGAAAAACACAGGAGGTAGCACCATGGAACTACTGAAGCAAAGGATCCTCACCGAAGGGAGCGTCCGGCCCGGCGGTGTGCTGAAGGTGGACAGCTTCCTCAACCACCAGATCGACCCCATCCTCACGGACCAGATCGCCGCGGAGTTCTGCCACCGGTTCGAAAGTGCCCGGATCGACCGGGTCCTGACCATGGAAGCCTCCGGCATCCCCGTAGCCTACGCCGTGGCCCGTCAGTTGGGCATCCCCATGGTGGTGGCACGGAAACGCCACTCCGTCAATCTGGACGGGGAGATCCATGCCGCCGAGGTCGCTTCCGGCGGCTCCGTGATCGTAGCAAAGAAGTTCCTGCAGGAGGGTGACCACGTCCTGCTGGTGGATGATATCCTTGCCAACGGCTTCGCCATGCAGACGCTGATCTCTTTGGCCGATGCCGCCGGTGCCACGGTGGAAGGCATCGGCATCGTGATCGAAAAAGGCTTCCAGGAAGGCGGCCACCGCCTGCGGAACCTCGGCTTCCGTCTGGAAGCTCTGGCGATCATCGACACCATGGACGAGACCACCGGCCAGATCACCTTCCACGACTGAGCTCCCTGTAGGGCGGTGGCTTGCCTCCGCCGTCGCAGCCCGTCCGGGCTGCGTATCTATCGCCCTACCGGGCGATGTGGTTTTCGCTTTGCGAAAACCACCGGTGGAGGCATGCCTCCACCCTACTATCTAACGAAATGAAATGACCCTTGACTTTTTTCTTTCGATCAAAGTCAAGGGTCATTTCATGGAATTGTTGGGTTCAGTCATGGTTAACCTCGCTTTCTGCTGTTTCGGCGCAGGCTTCTTGTGACAAAACTTGAATCACTTCCGTGGCATTCATTTTTCCTCTTACGTACGAGATATATGCGATATATATCAAACGGAAGATTTATGAAAGCCTTCGCCGTGGTGTTGGAAGACCTGTTTAGGAGATCAGGTCTTAAAAGAGGGGGTCCCTCTTTGTGCTATTATAGTAGCACAGGCCCTCCCCTTTTGCAAGTTGGGATGTTGTACAAAGTAGCCATATTCCATTCGTGCAAAACGCAGATTACCGTCATAATGCACGATTGTCCATTGACGATCCGGGATAGATCATGATATGATGGATGTGATGGGGCGGTCCTTGCGGACCGCCCCGTTTTTATGCTTCCTGCGCCACGATCTGGTCGAGCACCTTGCCCATCCGGGTGATCATGTCCACCACCAAGGCATTACCCATGCAGAAATAGCGCATCCGGTCCGGCATCCCGGCGGTCCAGTCGTCGTCGAAGCCCTGAAGACGCTCCGCTTCCACCGGAGTCAGGAGCCGGAGTTTCCCTGTGCCGGGGTCCGCCACCACATGGGTGGACCGGTTCAGGCTGGACTCGCTGGTGAGCATGGTCCGGCCCGGGCGGTCCCAGGGATCCGGGAAGGCCACAGGGCCCTCGGAGAACACATACTCATGCCCCGCCGCCGTGGTGCGGGGGATCTTTTTCGCGCCCTTCAGATAGACCCACTTGTCCATCTTCTCGCTGGGGATGTAATATTTCTCGTCCGCAAAGGACTGGAGGATGTCACGGAGCAGCACCGGCGGCTCCGTCTTCTCCACGGGACGGCCCGTGGTCACCTGATAGCCATGCATCACGCCGGTATTCTCGAAAGCGAAGGCGAACTTATCGCTGACCTCCACGATGTCCCGGCTCAGCTCCGTCCCTCTGGGGGGCTCGATGCCATACACCGGGAAGGCCTTGGCCATGAGACCGTGGACGGACATGATCTCATCCGGCTCCAGCGCCGCCATGGCCTTGCCGTAGGCAGTATCGTCCCGATAGGCGAAGATGAAGATCCTCCGCCGCCGCTGGGCCGCGCCATAGTCGGCGGCGTTCACCACACGCCACTGGGCGCTGTAACCCAGCTCCGCAAGGCAGGCCAGAATGATGCCAAAATCTCTGCCCCGCTGTTTGGCCGGGGACTTGAGCAGCCGGTCCACGTTCTCCAGCAGACAGAAGGCCGGCTTCTTGGCGATCAGGATATCCCGGATCTGCCACCACAGAACGCCCTTCTTGCCCTCGATGCCCTGAGAAGAGGCCAGCGTATGGGCAACGGAATAGTCCTGACAAGGGAAGCCGCCCACCAGCAAGGTATGGTCCGGCACCGCAGACTTGGGCACCGTGGCGATGTCATCGCCGGTACGGTAGAAGCCCTCCAGATCCTGACAGTCCCCGAAGTGGTCCACATAGCAGTCGTGGGCCCACTGCCGCCGGGCACCCGGCTCCCATTGAGAGAACCACTTGGTAGTCCAGCCGGACTCCAGCCGGTCGAAGCCCAACCGGAAGCCGCCCACACCGGCGAACAGCTCACAAATCGTTTTTTCCATGTTTCAAAGCCCTCCTGTGATCTTTTTCGATCCTCACGCTTTCCCTGTCCGGGCCAGATCGTTATCACTGTAGGGCGAGGGCATGCCCTCGCCGCCGCAGATCCGATGGATCTGCGGTCTGCCTTTATGGTCATGATCGCCCGTCAGGGCGATGTGATCTCGCAGAGCGAGATCACCGGCTGGGGCATGCCCCAGCCCTACGACGATGGCCGTCCCGGTCGTAACGATCGGTCCTGCCCCACAGCCGTGGGGGCGATGCCCGAACACATCCATTATACCGCATACAGCCCCAGATCTCAACTTGAAAACTTGCAAAATACAGGATATAATGATACAAATCGCATCACGCTGGACTGCCTGACGGTAGGGCGGGGGCTTGCCCCCGCCGAACGCCACCTGTCTGCCACCGCGGCGGGGGGCAAGCCCCCGCCCTACCGTGTGTCCTATGCGGTGTATGAACAGATCACAACGAAGGAGCGATCGTATGAACGTCACATTACAAGACCTGACCAAGATCTTCCCCGGCCGGGGCAAGGGCGCGGCAGACGTGGTGGCTGTGGACCACATGGATCTGCAGATCCCCGACGGCTGTCTGATCGGCCTGCTGGGCCCTTCGGGCTGTGGCAAGAGCACCGTGCTGAACCTTCTGTCCGGTCTGCTGTCCCCCACCGGAGGCAAGATCTTTTTCGGAGAGGAGGAGGTCACCCACCTGCCCCCGGAGAAGCGGGGCGTGGGTCTGGTGTTCCAGAGCTACGCTTTGTACCCCCACCTCACCGTCCGGCAGAACATCCTCTTCCCCCTTCAGAACCTGAAGGGCAAGGACCGTCCCACTAAGGAGCAGATGCTCCAAAAGGCCCAGGAAGCGGCAAACTTAGTCCAGATCGGTACGCTCATGGACCGCAAGCCCAGCGAGCTCTCCGGCGGTCAGCAGCAGCGTGTGGCGATCGCCCGCGCGCTGGTGAAGATGCCCAAGCTCCTGTTGCTGGATGAGCCCCTGTCCAATCTGGATGCCCGTCTGCGGCTCCAGACCCGTGAGGAGCTCCGCCGGATCCAGAACGAGACTGGCATCACCACCATCTTCGTGACCCACGATCAGGAGGAAGCCATGAGCATCTGCGACCTGATCGTGGTGATGAAGGACGGCAAGCTCCACCAGATCGGCAAGCCCCAGGACATCTACGATGACCCCGAGGATCTGTTCGTGGCCAAATTCCTTGGCACGCCCCCGATCAGCGTCTTCTCCGGTCAGATCCGGGACGGGCAGGTCTGGATCGGTGACGAAGCCATCCTTCCGGCCCCCGTGCCGGATCAGGAGGTCTGGGTGGGCATCCGCCCCGAGGGCTTCCAGCCGGACCCTGAGGGCCCCTTCACCTGCCAGCTCCGCAGGATCGAGGTCATGGGCCGGGACATCAGCGTGATCTGCGGCCACGAGGCCTGTCAGGCCACGGACATCCGGGCGATCATCAGCTCCCGGAACAAGATCGACGTGACCAGTCCCACCATCCGCTTCCGCCCGGTGCCGGAGAAGGTGGACCTGTTCGCTAAGGACACGGAACTTCGGATCCGCTGGTAAGGAGGGCTTATGGAGAAGGATTCCAAGAAAGCATGGCTGTACCTCCTGCCCGCGATCGTGTTTCTGGGAGCGTTCCTTGTGTACCCTCTGATCGATGTGCTGATCTATTCCTTCGAGGAGGGCTTCAACTTCGCGTCCCAGACCCATTTCGGCATCGGCGGCTATAACTACGCCTACGTCCTCCGGGACCCCTACTTCCTGCAGGCGGTGAAGAACACCATCCTACTGGTGGCGATCACGGTCCCTCTGTCCACAGGTCTTGCGCTGGTGATCAGCGTGGCACTGACCTCGATCAAAAAACTTCGTGACCTGTACCAGACGGTCTTCTTCCTGCCTTACGTCACCAACACGCTGGCAGTGGGTCTGGTGTTCATGATCGCCTTCCAGCCCACTCCCTACACCAACGGTCTGGTGAACCAGCTTTTGAGCATCTTCGGGATCGCCCCGGTGGACTTCATCCAAGGCCCCTATTGGGCGAAGATGTTCGTCCTGTGCTTCTATACGATCTGGGTGGTCATGCCCTTCAAGATCCTGATC
>JAFNXT010000222.1 GCA_017378975.1 Oscillospiraceae bacterium | reverse complement strand
GGCGGCTCCGCTCCCGTCCACGGACGTAGGGGACGATGCAGTAAGTGCAGAAATTATTACAGCCGTACATGATCGAGACCCAGGCCTTCAGCTTGTTGTCCCGGATCTGGGGGATGCCCTCGGCGATGGAACCGGGCTCGTCGGCGATGTAGAACTGGCGCTTTCCAAGGAAGAGCACGTTATGCAGGATCTCGGGGAACTGCCACAGATGGTGGGTGGAGAACACGCCGTCGACGTGGGGGTAGCTTTTGCGGATCCGGTCGGAGACCACGGTCTGACCGGCCATACAGCCGCACAGGAAGATCTTCTGACCCGGGTGGCGGCGCTTGGTGTGGACCAGAGCGCCCAGATTGCCGAAGACACGTTGCTCGGCGTGCTCCCGGATGGCGCAGGTGTTCATGACCACCACGTCAGCCCCTTCGGCGTGGTCGGTGATCGAATATCCGCTTTGGACCAGATAGCCCCGGAGCTTTTCGGAGTCGGCTTCGTTCTGCTGACAGCCGTAGGTCTCCACATAGGCCGAGGGGGTGCGTTCACGGTCGTGCCAATAGGCACAGATGGTATCACAATATCGGAACTGTTGGGCCAGCTCCTGCTGGCTGATCACGGTGGTCTTGTTGGTCATGGGGATACGCCTCCATCATACTATCTCAGCATAAATGATAGCATTTGACACCCCGGATTTCAAGTGGTCGGGAACGTTTGTAAATAAATTTTGGTCCCTCTTGCAATCAAAGCAGGGGCGTGGTAAACTGTTGCTATCATTTACCGGCGAGTGCCGGGGAAAGAGGAAGCTATGAAGTGCAGTCACTGCAAAGCCGCGCTGAAGCCGGGAGACACCGTGTGTCCTGCCTGCGGTAAGCCGGCTCAGAAGCAGAATAAGAAGATGAAGACCTGGGTGCTGGCCCTGATCATCACGGTGGTATCCTTCGCTGTGCTGGCAGGCTCTGTCGCCGTCTGGTGGGCGGTGGCCGATGTGGAGAGCTTCGGCGAGGGGATCCAGTTGATCCTCAATGCTTTCGATGCACCGGATAATAACGTTTACTACAAGGATTCCTACACCGTTTCCGATAATAAGGCGCAAAAGTGGGCAGACAAGGAGATCGCCGTGGTGGGCACCGAGACGCTGACCAACGGACAGCTCCAGGTGTACTACTGGATGAACGTGTATGATTTCCTGAACAACTATGGCTACTACGCCGCTTATGCCGGTCTGGATCTGGCACAGCCGCTGGACGCGCAGGCCTGTCCTGAGACCGAGGGGAGCTGGCAGCATTTCTTCCTTGATGATGCTCTGATGCTGTGGCACAAGTATCAGGCCATGTCGATCCTGGCCAGGAACGAGGGCATGGAGCTGACGGAGTCTATGCAAAGTGAGCTGGACGGTCTCCGTGGCAACATGGCCAAGGCCGCTGTGGACGGCGGATATGCCAGCATCGATGCCATGCTCCAGGCGGATATGGGTCCGGGCTGTACCTTCGAGGATTACGAGAAGTATATGAAGACCTACTACATGGGCTACTGTTACTTCGAGCATCACTATGACAAGATCGAGGCCGGGATCACGGATCAGGCGATCGAGGATTGGTTCAAGGCCAATGAAGAAACTCTGAAAAAGGACGGCATCACCAAGGATTCCGGTCTTGAGTATGATGTGCGCCATATCCTGATCGCGCCTACCGGAGGTACGGAAGGTGAGGATGGGAACATGGTCTATTCCGAGACCGAGTGGCAGGTCTGTCAGGCCGAGGCCCAGAAGATCCTGGACAAGTGGCTGGCAGGGGACAAGACGGAGGACAGCTTCGCCGCCCTTGCCAAGGAGCATTCCGTCGATACCGGCTCCGCTTCCAACGGTGGCCTGTATCAGGGGCTGGACAAGGACACGGATCTCGTGCAGGAGTTCAAGGACTGGTATCTGGACGGCAGCCGGAAGGCCGGGGACTACGGTCTGGTGAAGAGCCGTTATGGCTATCACATCATGTATTTCTCCGGGGCGCAGGAGGCCTGGATCAATGCCTCCCGTCAGGGGATCCTGACGGAGGAAGCGGACCGTGTGGCCAGCGATGCTATGAACAAGCATGGTATCCGGGTGGATTACAAGAACATCGTGCTGGGACTGGTGGATCTGAAAAAGTCCGACGGTCAAAAGTGAAAACGCAACATCGCGAGGAAGCCGGGAAAGGCCTTCCTCGCGATGTTCCGTTATTTATGGAGCCATTGGGGATCGGCGGATGGACGCAGGGGGAGGGTATGGAAGATCTGAGTGGTGATGGCTCGGTATTCGGCCACATCGGTGGTCTTGCGGAGTTGTTTGTACAGCTTCTCACAGCCTTCGAAGCGGCAGGACAGGTAATGCCAGTTCTCTTTCATGCGGAACATGGCGTTCCGGGCACCGCCGAAGAGGACGATGTATTCCTCCAGCAAGGCATCGTGGAACTGTTGGAGCTCCTTCGCCGTGGAGCCACCGGGGGTCAGCATACCGGGGTCGCCGATCAGACCTCTGCCGATCATGACGCTCTCAAGCTTGGGATAGCGCTGTTCGATGGCGCTGATGTCCGCTTTGGAGCAGAGGTCGGCGTTATAGCATAAGGGCAAATGCAGATCCTCGTAGCAATAGCGGAATGCTTCCTGACGGACGGGGGTGTTGTAGAAGTCCTTGCGGATCCGGGGGTGGACGATCAGGCGGACCATGGGGTAGCGGTCGAAAACTTCCACAAGACGGGGCAGGCTCTCCTCGTCGTTGACACCGACACGGGTCTTGACGGAGATGGGGAGGGGAGTGCCGGAGAAGATCCGGTCCAGGAAGCGGTCCAGCGCGTCAGGATCTGCCAGCATACCGGCTCCCTTGCCTTTGGACACTACGGTGCCGGAGGGGCAGCCGATGTTCAGGTTGACCTCGTCGTAGCCCCGGTCGGCACATTGCTGAGCCGCCCACAGGAACGCGTCGGGATCCTTCGTCAGGATCTGGGGCACGGCAATGAAGGGCTGGGACTGGGCCATGGGAAGCTCCCGGTCTTCCTTTTTCGTCAGAGTCCGGTGGATCGTGGGGGAGATGAAGGGCATATAATATCGGTCGATGCCGGAGAAATATCGATGATGGAGCCGGCGGTAGACGCTGTCAGTCAACCCTTCCAGAGGAGCAAAATAGCATTTCATATATATCACCTACTATATTATATCACATGTCATGGGGATCGCAAAAAATATTTTCAAAAAGCTCGACAAAATTTGTTCAAATAGCTAGCGCTTTTGGAAAGATCATGATATAATAGCTTCGCCTAACAAAAAACCAATGGGAGGAAAAAAACGCAATGAAAAAACTGCTCGCAATCGTTCTGGCACTGATGCTGTGCGTCGGTGTCCTGTCCGTGGCTGCTTTCGCTGCTAACGAGACGACTGTCCATGCCTATGTTCCTGCTGACTGGGCGAAGCCCAACGTCTATGGCTGGACCGATCCCGACGGCAACCCCAACTGGCCCGGTGTTGCTATGACCCAGGAAGATGGTCAGTGGTACACCGGCAAGATCGAAATCGGCAACAACCGTGTCATCATCAACAACGATGCCGGTTCTCCCCAGACCGTTGATCTGG
>JAFNXT010000221.1 GCA_017378975.1 Oscillospiraceae bacterium | reverse complement strand
CTCCAAAAAGGATAAGTTGCGTAATTCCAAAGGCGCTAATAATGACAAGCGAGGCAAGCGAAGCGTATTCAATTAAATAGATTAACCCAAGCGTCAAAACGTAACAAACGGGAATAATGAGCAAGAACCACCAGCTTTGGCTTACAAGCCCAACCGTGAACACACCGCACGTCGTAGCAATCCCTTTCCCGCCTTTGAACTTTTTAAGCATACCACCGGACTGCAAGCCCACATTACTGTAAGCCGTAGTCGCTCCGTCCTTGACGGTCTTCACCACCCGGTAGTCCTCGCCCTCGCCCTTGCGCCAAATCTGGAAGCCATCAGCTCCCTCCACCGCCTCCCAACGGAGCCGGATCCGGAAATCGGAATTGCTGTACGGCGCGTCCCAGAGCACCGCAGGCATGGTATAGTCCGCATTCGACAGCTCCGAACGCACACGGGTCAGCCCATCCTCGGTCAGAACGAAAGCACATACTCTGAAATAATAGGTCACACCGGGAGTCAGTCCGCTCTTGGTATAGACCAACGTATCAGGATCTGTCAGGGTCTTCACACGCTCATAGCTGCCAAGCGCATCCCGATCCGTGCTCATATACAGCTCATAGCCATCCACGCCCTGGACCTTGGTCCATTTGGACTTCACCGTGGTCTGCTTGGCGGCATAACAGGACTCCATCCGGGGTGCCTCCACGCTAAAGGGTGTCCTTCCGCCGCACATATCACAGATCCCGGTGACCACATCATAACTGTGCCCCCTCGTGGGGATCGCTTCCTGCCGGACATGACCGCATCTCACACAGGTGTAGCTGGTGATGCCCTCTGCCTGACAGGTAGGCTCTGCCGTGATCACACCTTCTCCGTAGCTGTGGGGACAAACGTAGGCACCGCCGCAGATCGTGCAGGTCCCACCCTCGCTCTCATACACATGCTCCACCCATTGGGCCTCTACGTCACTCAGAACGTAGCCCCAGTCCGTTGCGGAACTGTCCGTCACCAGCCGGATCTTGACGGTATCTCCCTGTACAGTCAGGGTCTTCCCGGCGGCCTCACTGCCGGTATATCTGGCGATTTGAGCATCCGTGCCGTCATAAACATACAGATAGTCAGCGCCGGACTCCACTTTGGTCTGACCGCCGAAGGTGATCTGGATCTGACCCGCCCCGGGCACCGTCAGCACCTGAGTATCATCCGTGTTGTTCTTGTATTTGTGCAGACTCTCCGGCCAGGTGGCAGGATCCGTTTCGATCGCGCCGCCCTCATGGACATAAGCCGTCACAGAGCCCCGGACTCCCAGAGCCTCCACCGTCAGCACCTTGACCCCGGCAACGGACATATCCCCATCCAGGATCTCGAACTTGCCCGGATGCTGTACCGATCTTGCGCCGCTGTCATAGATCACCGTGGCAGTCACATCCGCCTTCTCCACCCGGTCGCCCACGAAATAATAGGGATAGGGATCTGCCACCGTCACCTCCAGCTCCGCAGGGCTCCCCAACGCCTCATAAACAGGAGATCCGCCGTATTTCTGTATCACGTCATCATTCCATGTGGGGTCCCCCTCCACATAATAGACCGTGGGGGAGATGTAAAAAAAGGCGCCTTCACCGAACTCAGGAGCTTCCCCAAGGAAAATAACATGATCAAGGTCATAGCAGTAACGGAACGCATATCTCCCGATGCTGGTCAGCCCCTCCGGCAGCGTCACACTGGTCAGGCTGGCGCAGTCATAGAATGCTTCCTCCCCGAT
>JAFNXT010000220.1 GCA_017378975.1 Oscillospiraceae bacterium | reverse complement strand
CGCCGGTACCTATAATACCTACGCCGTGACCATGCAGAACAGCTACACCTACGGCTATATCAATGGGGAGAGAGTGATCTCCTACGGCGGACAGAGCCACCCCACTGGTGCCATGGGCCTTCAGGCAAGAGGTATGAAGCTGACGGTGGATCATGTCAAGGTCACGCTGGGCGAGACCACCGCCCGGCAGGATACGGCTGTGGCTTGCGCCGTGGCGAAGTCCAGACCGGCCATCGGCTGTAATGCCGGACAGACCATCCTGCTCGATCAGTGTCAGGTCCAGTTCACCTACGGTTCCTATCCGGTCTCCGGTGACCAGATCACATGGACGAAGGATGGAAAGGTCATCACGGAGTTCTCCGATACTTCTCTGGGCCAGCACAAGCTCACGGCGACCCACGGCCATACGTCCATGGATGTGTATGTGATCGCCAAGAAGTGCACCACCGGTGAGCATGTGCTCTACTCCAACGACTTCACCAACGGCCCCACCGATTACAGAGTCCCCGAGGCCAGCAACGGCGGTAAGGTGTATCCCATCGACGGGACCTTCGTCCTCAACGGTTCCGCCAGCGCGGACGCTTACGTCCGGGTGCTGATGCCTGTGTTCCTGGATCAGTTCGGTGACGCGAATTTCGAGGCGAGCATCAAGCTGACCGACCCCACGGACACCTCCAAGTGGGGCGCGATCCTGTACAGGGCGCAGAATGCGAAGACTCCGTATGTGCAGTGCTGCTACCGGTATGATTCCAAGCAGGACAGCGGTGTCGAGATCGCTGAGCGGACCTTGGAGGGCACATGGAACGTGCTCCAGAGCGGCTCGACCACGGCCCACAGCTCCGGCGGCTACAACGTGATCAATATCACCACCTCGGATCTCGACACCACCTTCTCGATCAATAAGACGCAGGTGCTGAGCACCGCGGACACGCCCCATCACAACGGTTCCTGGGGCTTCCAGGTCAGAGGCCTGACCATGACCATCGACTATGTCCGGATGTTCTTCTACTCCAACCACACCACCGGTACCCTGTATACGATCCCCGGCGGCTATGTGGATGTCAGAGATCCCTCCACCGGTATCAGCGTGGCACCGGCTCTGATCACGGAGGTGAAGACCAGAGCGCAGTTCGATGATATCCTGACCGGCTGTCCCGCGATCGCCATCATGAGATATGATGTGATCGAGGGTGTCGGCAAGATCGTCTTCGATGACGGTTTCGTGATGCCGGATGAGGCCCTCGACAAGCTGGGCGCCAAGGTCATCCCCGCCTTCAGGATCGGCGATAACATGGATGCGGACAGTCTGGCGGCGTTCCTGCAGGGCAGAGGACAAAGGGATGCCTACGCGGTATCGTCGGATCTTTCTGTTCTGAAAAGAGCCTATTCCAGATGGAAATACATCCGGGGCGTGGCGGACTATTCTTCCAGCACGAGCTTCGATGCCGAGACCATCCGCCGTGACGCGCTGGCGAACACGGCCAGAGTCCTGATCCTGCCGGAGAACGCATCCAAGGACGCGATCACCAAGATCCAGGACAGCTACTCCTGCGTGTGGCTGACCATCAGCGGGGGCAAGACCGCTTCCGTGGCGGCCACCAACAAGGGCCCCTATGGCCTGATCACCCCTGACAGAGCCGTGACCGAATACTGCTACAAGAACTATTACGGCAGCAATACCATGATCAGAAGACCCAACGTGATCGGCCACAGAGGCAATCCCTCCGTGGCACCGGAGAACACGATCCTGGGTACCCAGACGGCCTACCAGAACGGTGCCACGCTGGTGGAGAACGACATCTATCTGACCAAGGACAATGTGGTGATCGTCATGCACGATGAGACCATCGACCGTACCACCAACGGTTCCGGCAAGGTCCTTGAGATGACCAGCGCGCAGTTGGCGCAATACAAGGTCGATTATTTCAAAAATGCCGCCGCGCAGCCGATCCCCACGTTGGAGGACTACTTCAAGTCGATCAAGGACCGGCCCGGTCAAAAGCTGGTCATCGAGATGAAGCATCCTGCCGATCCATCCCTGGCCAAGGGGATGGCGGAGATGATCCGTAAGTACGATATCATGGATCAGGTGGTGGTGATCTCCTTCATCCATACCAATCTGCAATACGCCACCAATGAGCTCCCGGGTGTCCCTGTGGGCTGGCTCACATGGCTGGAGCTGGACGATGCCGAGCCTGTCCGGTCGGTCTATGAGGCGCTGGAGAGCGTCCAGGACTATCGCTCTGTCTGTAATCCCGGTTACAGCGGCTGGGGCGCCACCTCGATCCGTGAGATGGCATACCGTGGCGTGACCCTGTGGCCCTGGACGATCAACAAGCAGGCACAGTTCGATCAGCTGATGATCGACGGTGTGGCAGGTATCACCACCGACTACAGCCAGTGGAGCAAGGACTATATCGAGTCCATCCATTGGAATTCGGGCAGCCGGGTCATCTCCTCCACCTATCAGCATATCCTGACGGACATCACCAACTCCTGTGAAGTGGTCGTCATCGAGGATACGCTGGGCATCACCTGTTCCGCGGGCAACATCACCGTCCCGCAGAAGAAAGAGGGAGGAAAGGCATCCTTCTATTACAGATACAAGAGCACCACGCCTTCCGGCCAGACCTACTACACGGTGACGGAGATCAGGACCATCGAGGTGGCTTCGGAGTATAAGCTGGAGCTGATCGGCGGTTCGGAGCTGGCGATGGATGGCTCCTTCCTGACCAAGGTGACCAATGCCCATACCGCCGGCGCGGTGAAGAGCCAGTTCAAATCTCCCGTGGAGATCCTGGATCTGGACGGCAACGTTCTGGACGATACCGCCGCCGTCACCACCGGCTTCACGGTGGTCCTGTCGGCCGATCCGGCACAGAAGCGGGTCATCGTCCTGAAGGGCGATGTCAACGGTGACGGCGCGATCGATTCGACGGACTATCTCAGGATCAAAGCCCACTTCCTGGAGCGGTTCACCTTGACCGGCGCGTTCCTTGAAGCCGCCGATTGCGATGAGGACGGTGTCATCACCTCTACGGACTATCTGCGGCTGAAGGCCTGGTTCCTCGGCACCTTCGACCTGTTCGCCTGACCGGCGTGAGGACCACCGGTCCGGCCTGACGAAACATCGGGGCCCCCTCGTCAGAGGGGGCCCATAGCGTGTCGAAAAAGGTGCTCCGCGCCCCGGCCCCCTCTGATGAGGGGGCTGTCTGCGTAGCTGACTGGGGGAGAGAAGACCCGAAAAGTTATGAGTTCTTTATAAACATAGAGAAAACCTAAATGTATTCTCTCCCTCAGTCGCCTACGGCGACAGCTCCCTCATCAGAGGGAGCCGTGAAT
>JAFNXT010000219.1 GCA_017378975.1 Oscillospiraceae bacterium | reverse complement strand
TACCGATCAGGCTCTCCAGCATGAAACCGGCGGAGACGAAGACCAGGACATACAGCAGGGTCTTTCCCCGCCAAGGCCGGAATATCATCAGGGGCACGATGAAGTAAATGATGGCGTAGGGGTGGATCAGGCTCCCCAGAAACACGGTCAGGGCGAACCGGATCCACTTCCGGTCCAGAGCGTAAGGCAGTGCCATAAGACAGATGCCAGTGGCCAGACCCTGCTTGATCGCCGCCATGCAGAAGGTGTAGAAGCCGGTGGCGAACATCATGAATACGCCCCAGATCATATTGTTGGAGAACCGGCGGATGAAAAGCACATAGGGGATCACGGTGAGGAAAGCATAGACCATCAGGTAATCCTGATTGGATACGCCCCAGCTTTTCAGCGCCACATTGATATAGTAGAACAGCCAGCCGTCGGAAAAGTCCGGAGCGTGCTTGGCGGCATCATAGGTCTCGAAGGTGGGGACCAGATGCTCGTACACCTCCAGATACTCCGTGGTGTCGTTGCCCCAGATCCGAAGACCGCAGAAGAATCCTAAAATAACGATCAGGATACAGGTCAGCACCCGGTCCCGGTAGGCGTAGCCCCGGGCGGCCAGAGATTTGTCACGGTAGTCGATCAGGACGGCGATCAGCAGGCTGACACCGAGGATGATCCATAGTCTGGTCAAAAATGATCGCCTCCTTTAGCGATTCGTGCCGTCAGCCGGTGCGGGACATCTTCTTTCGGTGCAGCATCCGGTAGACCGGAGCCGGGAGGAGTCCCACCAGGATCGGGCGAAGGGTGTATAGATAGTACCATTTGGGCAGGGAGAAGGTCTTCACTGCCAGACGGGCCACATGGGCCTCGTTGAGACGGAATTTGAACTTACGGCGTCCGGCGGCATCCCGGTCGTCACGCATTTTATAAAGGACCTCCGGCAGGTTCCTGCCACGGCCACCGGCGGCGTAGATCTTCAGCCACAGGTGCCAGTCCTCCACCCGGAGGAGCTTTTCATCCACGCTGTAGCCGCCCACGCCGCGGATCGCTTCGGCCCGCATGAGACAGGGGGCGTGGCAGTGGATCGTGCCGTGGACCAGCATCCTGGGCTCCGGATACTCCGGCAGAGTGTTGGCCCGGGTGAATTCGCCGTGCTCGTCGAAATAGGACATGGCGCAGCTCACCACAGACAGGCTGGGGTCGGCCATGAGGGCGGCGTATTCCTTCTCCAGCCGCTCCGGCACGGACAGGTCATCGCCGTCCATCCGGGCGATCAGCTCGCCCCGGGCGTGTGCCAGACAGTGGTTCAGGGTGTAATTCAGGCCCCGGTTCCGGTCGTTTCGGATCAGGATGATCCGGTCGGGATGGGCGGTCCGGTAGGTCTGGGCCACCTGATAGGTGTCGTCGGAGGAGCCGTCGTCACACAGGATCAGCTCCCAGTCCGGGAAGGTCTGGGCAAGGACCGAGTCGATCGCCTCCGGCAAGGTGGAGGCGCAGTTATAGATGCCCATGAGGATAGAGATCTTGGGAGCCATCAGGTATCCTCCGTTCTGATGATGATCCGTGGCTTTTCTGCCACGACAGTAGCACCGGCAGGCACATCCTGCGTCACGATACAGCCGGCACCGATCTTGGCACCGTCGCCGATATGGACGTTTCCGATGATCTTGGCACCGGCACCGATCAGGACCCGGTCGCCGATCACCGGGGCTCCGCCCCGGCCTTCGCCGATGGTGACCTGATGGAAGATGGTGCAGTTTTTCCCGATCACGGCGTTGTGGGACACGATGATCCCGTTCAGGCCGTGGGGCAGGTGGGGAGGGCTTGCGAACCGGGCTCCGAAGTTCCGGTGGGTGCCCATGGACGCGTTGTTGAAGGCATCGGCACGCTTGATGTAGTACAGACGGAACAGATCCGTCAGCTTGTTGCCCTTGGAAGGGTCCACCACGGTCTGGCGATAGCGCCAATATTTATCGTGGTCGTATCGTTGTACCAGACTGCGCACGACGCGCTCCGGTGCGGACAGCTCCATATGGACCCCTCCTTTGGATGTCAGATCAATGCGTCCATGGTGGCCTGTACCACTTTCACCTTGTCGAAGACTCCCTC
>JAFNXT010000218.1 GCA_017378975.1 Oscillospiraceae bacterium | reverse complement strand
TGCAGGACGCGGTGACCGACAGCGTCGATCTCCTCGACGGACTTGATGACACCGTCAACGGGGTCAACCAGGATACCCAGGGTGGCGGCAATGGCCTCGGAATGGCTGGGCATGGGGATGTCCTTGACCACCTTGTTGTCGCCGACCTTGTGGGTCAGGCGGCCGTCGATGTAGATCCGCTCGCACAGACCCTTGGCAGAAACTGCACCGGTCTCGGGATCCATCAGCTGATACTTCAGGCTGGAACTGCCAGCATTGATGACTAGAACGTTCATTGGGATGTCCTCCTAAAATAGTTATTTGATATCTTCGCACTTTGTGGTATGATACCCATAGCTATTCTTATTTTATCCCATTCTCCTCAAGATCTCAACCCCTAACAGGAAATTTTTTCACGAAAGAAGGATCTTCATGTCCACCGTCGGCATCATTTGTGAATATGACCCCATGCATCTGGGCCACCGGAAGCAACTGGACCGGATCCGACAGCTGGAAGGACCGGACTGTGGCATCGTCTGCCTCATGAGCGGCTCTTTCGTCCAGCGTGGCAAGCCTGCGATCCTTCCCAAAGATCTCCGGGCAAAAGCCGCCATCCTCAGCGGTGCGGATCTGGTGCTGGAGCTCCCCGTCACCGTGTCCCTGTCCTCCGCCGAAGGCTTCGCCGCCGGCGGCGTGGCTCTGCTGGGGCCTTTCTGTGACAAGCTGTGCTTCGGTGCCGAGGACGCGGACCCTACGCAACTGCTCCGCACGGCCGAGATCCTGCTTTCCGACGCTTTCCCACCTGCCCTCCGGGCGGAGCTGGACAAGGGCAAGTCCTTCCCTGCCGCCAGAGCCGCCGCTCTGGAAGCACTGGGGACCGACGGACAACTCCTGTCCCTGCCCAACAACATTTTGGCGGTGGAATACTGCAAAGCCATCCTTGCCCAACAGTCCTCCATGGTCCCCATGCCGATCCACCGCCCCGGGAGCTACCACGCCGACACGCCGGACCCCAGCGACCCTTCCGCCACCTCCCTGCGGCATCTCCTGCTGGAGGGCGGCGATATATCCCCCTACGTCCCGGAGGGAGCCCATGACCTGTACCGACAGGGGACCATCCACACCCTCGCCGCAGGAGAGCGGCCGATCCTCTACCGCCTGCGGACCATGACGGAGGAAGACTTCGCCGCCCTCCCCTACGGCTCCGAGGGCCTGTGGCGTAAGCTCATGCACGCCGCCCGGTCCGAAGCCACCTTGGAAGATATCGCCACCGCCGTCAAATCCAAACGCTACACCCGTTCCCGGATCGACCGGATGATCATGTGCGCCTTCCTCGGCCTGACGGCAGAAGACATCCAAACCCCTCCGCACTACGCCCGTGTCCTTGCCCTGAACGAAAAGGGCCGCCAGATCCTGAAGACCGCCCGGACCCACGGGCTATACCCCAACGCAGGCCAAAAGCTCGACCATCCCTACCAAGCCAACGAGGACCGCTGTGATGCTCTCTATCCCCTCTTCTCCACCGGCACCACCGCCATCCAGCCCACCAGAGTCCAGCTTTTGAGATCAGAATGATCGGGATCGTCGCAAAACGATGTCATCCTGAGCGAGGCTATGCGTAGCATAGCGAAGTCGAAGGATCTACGCACCGATCTCACCGGAAAGGTGGGTGAAGTGCGCAGATCCTTCGACTCGCTTACGCTCGCTCAGGATGACAGACCTTTGATCTTATTGACTTTGGTCACAAAACATATATGGTTCGACCGCTCCTGTTTTACGACTGTCCTCTCAGCTCGATGATCTGATCACGAAGCACCGCGGCGTACTCGTACTCCATCATCCTTGCAGCTTCCTTCATCTGCTTCTCCAGACGGGCGATCTCCTTTTCCTTTTCGACCTTGGTCATCTTCACGCCGGTACGGCCCTTCCGCTCGGCGGTGGGGGACGAGATCTCGATCAGATCCCGAACGGACTTGATCACGGTCTTGGGCACGATCCCATGCTCCTTGTTGTAAGCATCCTGTATCCCACGGCGGCGCTCCGTCTCCCGGATGGCGGCACGCATGGAGTCCGTTTCCCGGTCGGCATACATGATCACCTTGCCCTCGGCGTTTCGTGCCGCGCGGCCGATGGTCTGGATCAGACTGGTCTCGGACCGAAGGAAGCCCTCCTTGTCCGCATCCAGGATCGCCACCAGACTGACTTCCGGCAGATCCAGACCTTCTCTGAGGAGGTTGATGCCCACCAGCACATCGAATTTCGCCATCCGCAGGTCCCGGATGATCTCCATCCGCTCCATAGCGCCGATATCCGAGTGCATATACCGGACTTTGATCCCGGCCTTTTGCAGATACACCGTCAGATCCTCCGCCATCTTCTTGGTCAGGGTGGTCACCAGCACCCGCTCATTCTTTGCGGTCCGGGCGTTGATCTCCCCGATC
>JAFNXT010000217.1 GCA_017378975.1 Oscillospiraceae bacterium | reverse complement strand
GATCTCCCCATCTGTAGGGGAGGGTCACTGACCCTCCCTTCACGGTCCGGCAGGACCGTGCAAGTGGTACCGCGTCGCTTTCCGGGATCCTCCGGATCCCGGACGGGCAGGTCAGGAGACCTGCCCCTACGGTCATCCTGCACGTCCCCCAGTAGGGTGGCACGGCGTTAGCTGTGACGGAGGGAGCCTGAGCGGCGGGGGCAAGCCCCCGCCCTACGGCCACGTCGGTCCGGCAGGACCGTGCGCGTGGTACCCTGTCGCGTTCGCTTTTTGACACGCTGGAACGCCCGTCCGGCATGAGCCGGACGGGCGTTCTTTTGGGATGCAGGATCATGGAACGTCAGTTCTTTTTCCCCATGGGCAGTTCGCTCCAGAGGGTGGAGCCTAAGATCAGCAGGCCGCCGATGAGCTGGGGGAGGGTCATCCCCTCATCCAGCCAGATCACGCTGACCAGTACGGCGACCAGAGGGTCGATGTAGCTCAGGATGGCCACCTTCTGCCCCGGCAATTCCTTCAGCGCGGAAAAATACATACAGTAGGTGATGCCCGTATGCACCAGACCGACGATGAGCAGAGCGCCCCAGCCGGTGCCGTCCAGATCCGTCAGCGTAAAGCCGCCGGTGAGGGCCACATAAGGCACGAGCACGATGATGGCGGACAGGAACTGGACAAAGGTCCGGTGGAGTCCCGTCACGCTCTTGATGGATTTGTTCAACAGCATCACCGTGGCATAAAGTGTCGCCGCCCCCAAACCGAAGGCGATCCCCAGCAGATCCCGGTCTCCGCCTCCGGCCGCGCCGGTGATCAGCACCAGACCCGTGGCGGACAGGATGAAGCAGAGGATCTGCTTGCCTGTGAGCCGTTCCTTGAACAGCAAGGGGCAGACCGCCATCACGATCACCGGCGCGAAATAGTAGCTCAAGGTCGCCACAGAAACGGTGGTGTATTTATAGGCCTCAAAGAGGAGGATCCAGTTGATGCCCATGGCCGCGCCGGACAGCAAAAGGAGCAGCAGTTCTTTTTTGATACTGCCAATGGAGAGCTTCTGCCTTGTGATCAGCAACGATCCGCCCACCAGCACCGCAGCCAGCACCGCCCGGTACAGGGCCAGCTCGGCGGAGCTGACACCGATCCTCCGCACAAAGGGCGCCAGCGTACCAAAAATGAACATAGCGACCGCCATCATGACCTTTGCGGTGTTTTCTTTTTTCACGAATATCCCTCTCATCAGTCAGCCGGACCGGTCTGACCCTTTCGTTAAGTGGAGTATATCAGAAAGCTCCGAAGATTTCTACCGTCTCCACGATAGTTTTTTGCTGTTTGTAAGAGGTTTGTCATACCATGGATGCTATACTGAAAAAAATGGGCCGGGTTGCGCGCCTGTTTGCGGAAAACGAAGGAGTGCCCTCTATCAACAAGAAAAGGAGAACGAAGGATGTACTATTGGATCAGTGAACTTGTGACCCTGAGCGGCATCATTGCTGCGCTGATCATTGGCAAAAGTGTCTGGATAACGCCCAAGGGTGCATGGTTCCCCAAATTTGTTGCGGCCGGATTGGGATGTATGGCCTTAGGCTGTCTGCACGATGCGGTCTATCTTTTCATAACCGGTCACTATGCCGATGATATCTGCATTGGACATCTTGGCGTTATCGGATGCTTCCTGTTTTTGATATCTGCCAGCTACGGTCAGCTGGACGGCATTTTTGATGACAGAAGCAAGCAGACCAGAAAATATCGTCTGCTGGCTTTGCTTGCGCCTTTGGTCATGACGCTCATTTTTATCCCGGCTTTGCGCGCGGATCACCTCTCTCCGGTGACGAAGGCTGTGAATTTTATCGGCTGGATCCCGATGATCATCGCATCCTATTTTAATTTCAAACATGCGATCCTGCCGGATGGCGGTTTCGCATTCGTGAAAGCCGCAAGACCGTACAATATAACGGCCACGCTTTTTGGGTTCGTGGAGGTCGTGGAACTGACCATGTATCTACTGGAAAAACCGCAGATGGTCGTGATCTCTGCGGTCCTCCTGGCGGCAACTGCCTGCGGTATGATGTTTTTCGCAAAACGAGGGGCTGAACAATGGACTATATGATCTACATACTGGCTATCTGCATTTCGGCGCCGCTGATCCTGATGGCAGCCTTGGCAGACGCAAAAAGCAGAAGATTGCTTGGCTTTATGATCCTGGGTATCTATATCGCGGTGCTGGCCTCGGAGGTCAATGCCCTTCTTTCCTTCGCGTTCGCGGATCCTATGGATCACTTCCACATCACCATAACGATCACCCCGGTCAATGAGGAGATCCTGAAGGCGTTGCCGCTGCTGTTTACTGCCATCGTATTCTGCGATGACCGGGAATTATTGTTCCAGCGGGCGATGTCCATCGGTCTTGGCTTTGCCATTATGGAAAACACCTTTATTCTGATCAAAAATGTGGAGAGCGTTTCTTTGCTATGGGCGATGATCCGCGGTTTTTCCTCGAGTCTCATGCACGCTCTGTGCACCATCGGCATCGGTATCGGCATTTCCATGATCAAAAGACGCAGGAAGCTGTTCGTCTGCAGTACCTTTGCATGGCTGATGGCCGCGATCACTTATCACTCTTTATATAACATGCTGGTCCAGTCGGATCATTGGTATGTCGGTGTGGCGATCCCGGTGATATCCTATATCCCCATCGCCATCGTCATCACGAAAAAAAGATTGAACACCACCTGACGGAAGGAGCCTTGCTATGAAATTGAAACGACTGTTCCGCGGCATGATCTCGGTCGCCTTGTGTGTTTGTATGCTTCTGCAGTTGACTCCCTATTCGATGGCAGCCGAGGAAGGCGCTCCGGTCTATGTGAAGGATATAAAGCTGATCTATGCGGAAAATGCCACAGAGGCTGCCCGAAAAGTTCCGGATGGCTATATCCTTTATAAGCAGGATATCAATGGAGGCACCGACGAGCTGGGTGTGTACATTTGCTACAGCATCACCGCTGACCCGGCGCAGGCGCTGACCGATATCCGTGTGATGAATGAAAACGGTAATTTTGACCGGGGCACGTTCAATGATAAAATGGATGAGGCATTGGACCTTTTGGGAGGACGAGCCGAAGCGATCCACAAAGCCCTTGTGGAGGAATTCATCCCCAATTTGAACAAGGGCATCCCCGGTGCGGTGTATGCCTATGAGCAGCTGAACATTTTCCTGTTCGACGAAAACACTCCCTTGGGTGACTACATCAAGTCCGGCAGGATCACAGCTTCCGATGTTGCCAAAATGATGCTGGTTTGCCATAATACGGTGCTTTCTGCCGTGCTGTCTTTGATCGCGCAGGGTCTGCAGCGTGAGGATGGGCAGGACTGGCTGGATAAGCTGGAGCATATGGATCCGGCCGATTATGAGATGGATGCCGCACTGCAGGAGCAGTATGCGGATCTGATCCGGCAGTTCCAGAGCCCCATGAGTGCCTTCAGCGACCAGTATAACATCATGGTCTACACGGATGATGTCCGTGACAGTATGACACCGGAGCAGGTGGCCCTTTACAGCGAGGATCTGGCCAACGTAGAGATGGTGCAATGGTGGTATACCCTGTGGGCTATCCTCAATTCCCATATGCTGGGCGGTGATGCCGGCTGGACGGCTGAATACCTCTTTGTAGAGTGGAATCTGGGCGAGGGCGTTGCCAACCATAAGATCTGCATGCTGCTGGATTCCCTTACGGAGGGCCAGCGAACTCTGATGCAGTTGGTAGGCCCGATAAACTTCATTATGAGCGATATCTTCACGGAAGAGACCAGACTGAAGGCCAACGAAGCACTTGCGCCGATGAAGGCGGAAAACGGTCAGCTTTCTCTTTGGAGCGGTGTGGATACCGGGATCTTCGATGCGGAAGTGGGCATCACCAGCGAAGCCTATGACGCGATGGTGACCTCTGCCAATTATGATATCTTTACAGAGGAGAACGATGTTCTGAAGCCGGGGTTCGTAGACTACGTCAGCTTCGTTTCCAACTATGGCACACTGATCTCCGGTGGTCTCACCGTTGCCGCCGGCATCACGGTGCTCGCCAAGGGCTATGCCCAGAAGTTTGTGGTTTGTAAGGTCCTGGCATATGTCGGTACGCTGATCACCAAAAGTCTGGTGGGCATGATCATCACCTATACCGCGATCACGGTCACATGTATCTGTCTGCTGGTATCCCTGGTCGTTTGGATCGTCAAGGAGATCCAGGCGGGAAGACCGCCAAAGCACGAAAGAACGACCATCCCCAAGTATATGGTCGATTCCGTCGTGGACAGCTACGGTGTGCAGATATATGATATCTATCAACGGGTGGATAATGTGCAGTCGGACAGTGATCTGAAAAACGGTCCCTGGGATCTGGATGATGTCACCAATATGTCCGGCGCGGATATCAATGCCAACAAAGGCTACCATTGGGCGGCCCTTTATGTATCCGACGATCCTTCTGTGGGCAATCCCATCGAAGCGGATCTTGCCATCGCCAAGGATGTGGACATGGCACCGGACGGCTATATCGCTCTGCGGCATTTTAACAGGAAGAGCGAAGCCGTGGACCTCAATGGCGTGGATGCATATAACGCCGAGGACCCGAACCTTTACCTTTATTACAAGAGTGAGCCCTTGCCCGAGGATCACCACGTGTATAAATACATCCGTCAGATCCAGGCGGTAAGTGTGGATCTGCGGAAGCCCGGAGATCCGGATACATATCGGTTCAGCAAGGAAGAGGCATTGGCACTTGCCAAAAAACAGCTGACCGGCGCGGCCCCTGCCTACTATGTCATCGACCACGATTTCTCAGACGATCCGGACATCGTGACGCTGATCGGCTGGAACGGCACCAACAATGCAGACGATGCCATCAAGGATATCCGCCTTGTGTACAGATCCTCTGTGCCGAGAGCCGGAGCAGGTACCTTTGGCGGCATCAACTACGCCAATATGGGCACGGTCAATGATCACAGCTTGTTCGTCTGCCGTATGCAGGATACAGAGATCCCTCCCGTGACGATGCTGAAGCTTGTAAAACGTGGGGAAGATCCGGTCACAGAGCCGGGGATCTCCCTGAACATGGACGAGAACGAGGCGACTCTGGGCACGAACGGTCAGAAGTCCTACGGCACCGGTTGGGAGCCGGTCAATGAGTTCTCCGGCGGCGAGGCGATCCCTCTGGGCAATGCCGGGATCCAGATCTACTTTATGCCGGAGCAGACCTTTACCGAAGGTCCGGATCTTCTTGCCGGCATTGAGATAGATGCCTATATCACCAATAAGGGCTTCCATGAAACTTCCCCCTTCGCACCCTCCAGAGGCTGCTGCCACGAGGATATTTGGAATAACGACTACAAAAACTACCGCGCCTATAAAGAAACGGTCCTGGGCGAGCGGTTCTTTGAGGATCTCCAGATCGTGACGAACGGTGATATTTCCAGTGCGGTCAGTCTGT
>JAFNXT010000216.1 GCA_017378975.1 Oscillospiraceae bacterium | reverse complement strand
TATTGCGGATATGCTCCATTATGGCGATTTCCGTCCACAGCTCACGCACACCCTTTTCCGTTCCTTTACCCAGCCACATCCTGCCCAACACACGAAAAGACCGGCCCGCAGGCCGGTCTGTCAGTATGTGATCGCTCAGATCCGGGCCACGCCGGAGGCACGGGCGGCTTCTGCCACGGCCTTGGCCACGGCAGGACCCACTCTGGGATCGAAGGCGGCGGGGATGATGTAGTCCTCGCTCAGCTCTTCGTCGGAGATGAGGCCTGCGATCGCCATGGCGGCGGCCATCTTCATCTCCTCGTTGATGTCGGAAGCCCGGACATCGAAGGTACCGCGGAAGATACCGGGGAAGGCCAGCACGTTGTTGACCTGATTGGGATAGTCGGAGCGGCCGGTGGAGACCACACGGGCGCCGCCTGCCTTGGCATCCTCGGGGAAGATCTCGGGGGTGGGGTTGGCGCAGGCGAAGACGATGGCATCCTTGTTCATGGTCGCCACCATCTCGGTGGTCAGGGTGCCGGGAGCGGAGACACCGATGAACACATCAGCGCCCACGATCACGTCGGAGAGCTTACCTGCCACCTTCTCCTTGTTGGTGACCTGCGCCATCTCGGCCTTGATCCAGTTCAGACCCTCACGGCCCTCATAGATGGCACCGGAGCGGTCGGTCATGATCACGTTCCTGAAGCCGGCGGACAGAAGGAGCTTGACGATGGAGATGGCGGCAGCACCGGCACCGGAGGTGACGATCTTCACGTCCTCCTTCTTCTTGCCCACTACCTTCAGGGCGTTCAGCAGACCGGCCAGCGTGACGATGGCGGTGCCGTGCTGATCGTCGTGGAAGATCGGGATGTCACACTTCTCCTTCAGCTTCCGCTCGATCTCGAAGCAACGGGGAGCGGAGATGTCCTCCAGGTTCACGCCGCCGAAGGATCCGGAGATCATGTAGATGGTGTTGACGATCTCGTCCACGTCCTTGGACTTGACGCACAGAGGGAAGGCATCCACGTCGCCGAAGGCCTTGAACAAAACGCACTTGCCCTCCATGACGGGCATACCTGCCTCGGGGCCGATGTCACCCAGACCCAGAACGGCGGTGCCGTCGGTGACCACGGCGCAGATGTTATGACGGCGGGTCAGATCGTAAGACTTCTGCACGTCCTTCTGGATCTCCAGACAGGGCTGTGCCACGCCGGGGGTATAGGCCAAAGACAGGTCTTCCTTGGTAGCCACGGGAACGGTAGCCACCACCTCGATCTTGCCTCTCCACTCATTATGCAGACGCAGAGACTCTTTTGCGTAATCCATGATCGGTATCCTCCTGTATTTATATATAATGTATATTTTTACACAGTCGTAGGGGCCGATGTCCACATCGGCCCCTACGGGTCAGCTTTATTGGATCTGTCAGAATTCCACCTGATCGATGACACTGCGGAGCTTCTCGGCAGACACGCGCATCTTGCCCAGTTCCTCCTCGGTCAGGGGGTTCATGATCTTGCCACGGACACCGCTGCGGTCCACCAGCACCAGCGTGGACAGGCACACGTCATCCACACCGTACTCACCGTGCATCATGGTAGACACGGACAGGGCAGTACCGGCATCAGAGTAGATGCACTTGCAGATGTGGACCACAGACATGGCCACAGCATAGAAAGTAGCACCCTTGTTCTCGATGATCTGAGCGCCGGACTTCTTGACGAACTCCTCGATCTCGGCGTAATCCTGGTTCCAGACGATCTTGTCCTTGTCGGGAGAGCTTTCCCGGTAGGTATCCACATGGTTGTTGGCGATGTGGGCCAGAGACCAGGGCACGAACTGGCTGTCACCATGCTCGCCGTAGACGTGGGCATGGACGTTCTTGGGGCTGATGCAGAAGCGCTTGGCCAGCGTGGACTGCAGACGGCTGGTATCCAGGATGGTACCGGAGCCGATGATCTGGTTCTCGGGGATGCCGGAGATCTTGTGGAACACATAGGTCAGCACGTCCACGGGGTTGGAAACGATCACATAGATCGCATCGGGAGCGTACTTCGTCACATTGGCGGCCACGTCCTTCAGGATGTTGACGTTGACCTGCGCCAAATCCAGACGGGTCATGCCGGGCTTACGGGCCACACCGCAGGTGATCACCACGATGTCAGAACCCTCCACATCCGCATACTCACCGGCACGGACCACGGCGGGGGAGCAGAAGGGAGCGCCCTGATAGATATCCAGCGCCTCACCCAGCGCCTTCTTCACGTTCACGTCCACCAGCACGATCTCAGAGGCTACGCCCTGGATCATCAGGTCATTGGCGATCGTAGCACCGACACTGCCGGCACCGATCACAGAGATCTTACCCATAATTGGATCCTCCTTGATTGTTGCAATTCGTTCACAATTTACCGGGACAAATAGTACCACTTTTCCACCGGATCGTCAATGCTCCCACGGCAGATCCTCCGTTCCCCCGATGATCCGCCCATGGGGGCGCAGGTTTTTTAGTGATATTCACAAGGATCATCCATCCACCAAGGGAGGTCATCCCTCCACAGAGCAAAAACACACAAAGGCGCATAACGTCGCAGACACGCCCCCTCCGCCGCACCCGTAGGCGCGGGTCATCGCCCCGCCCTTCGCATCCCGGAAGGGATGCGGATCACGATAGCACCGGATATGCCCGGATCCTCCGGATCCGGGAAGGGCGGGTCACTGACCCGCCCCTACCATCACATACCGCACCCGTAGGGCGGGGGCTCGCCCCCGCCGGTGGTTTTGCTCCGCAAAACCACATCGCCCGCTTTGCGGGCGATGACTCCCTCCGTCACGGCTAACGCCGTGCCACCTCCCTCGTGAACGAGGGAGGCAAGTTCGCCGCCCTACAT
>JAFNXT010000215.1 GCA_017378975.1 Oscillospiraceae bacterium | reverse complement strand
GTCCGTGGACGGGAGCGGAGCCGCCAGCCGGAGGACATCCTGACCGAATGCCGGGAGCTGATCGCCGCCGGCTGTAAGGAGATCACCCTGCTGGGTCAGAACGTCAATTCCTACGGCAAGGACCTGACCTGCGGCATGGACTTTGCCGACCTTCTGGAAGCGATCGCCCAGATCCCCGGCCAGTTCCTGATCCGCTTCATGACCAGCCATCCCAGAGATGCCGGACAGAAGCTTTTCGACACCATGGCCCGGAACGAAAAGATCGCAAAGCAGCTGCATCTCCCCTTCCAGTCCGGCTCATCCCGGATCCTGAAGGCCATGAACCGTCACTATGACCGGGAGAAATACCTTTCCGCCGTCCGTTACGCCAAGTCCGTCATGCCGGATCTGGTCCTGACCAGCGACGTGATCGTGGGCTTCCCCGGCGAGACCGAGGAAGATTTCCAGGAGACCCTGAGCCTGATCCGGGAGGTCCGCTACGATGCCCTCTTCACCTTCATCTTCTCCCCCCGTCCCGGCACTCCCGCCGCCTCCATGGAGGACCCCACTCCCAAAGCGGAGAAGAACCGCCGCTTCGATCAGCTCTGCGAGCTCCAGAACCAGATCTCCGAGCAGATCCACGAAAGCTATGTAGGCAAGAGCATGGTCTGCCTTGTGGACGGCAGGGACAAGGAGCTTCTGACCGCCCGTACCGAAGGCGGCCGTCTGGTCCGCTTCGCCGGCCATGACGACCTGATCGGTTCGTATCAGACCATCACCATCACCGGCTCCACCACCTGGAGCCTGACCGGAGAGATATAAGATATGAGATACCAGATACGAGATATCTTGTATCTCATATCCCGCATCCCATATCTTTAGAACTACGGAGGTCCTCCTATGGCAAAACCGGCGAATGAGCCGACGCCCATGAAGCGTCAATATAATGAGATCAAAGAACGGAACAAGGACCACATCCTGTTCTTCCGGTTGGGCGACTTCTACGAGATGTTCGATGAGGATGCCCGGATCGCCGCCCGGGAGCTGGACCTGACCCTCACCACCCGGGACCGGGGCAAGCCCAAGGAAGAGCAGACCCCCATGTGCGGTGTCCCCTACCATTCCGTAGACTCCTACATCGCCCGGCTGGTCCAGAAGGGCTATAAGGTAGCGATCTGCGAGCAGATGCAAGATCCCGCCACCACCAAGGGTCTGGTGGAGCGTGACATCACCCGGGTCGTGACCCCCGGCACCGTCACGGAAAGCTGTATGCTTGACGAGAGCCGGAACAATTACATGGCCTGTATCTATGGCGAAGGCGGCCGCTTCGGTCTTGCCTTCTGTGACGTATCCACCGGCGCCTTCTTCGTCACCGTCTGTTCCGACACCGCCACCGCCGTATCGGAGCTGGGCCGCTTCTCCCCTTCCGAGGTGCTCCGGGGCGGCAACGGCGTGGACGGGTCAGAGCTGGAGGATGCCCTGTTCCGCCGGCTGGGTTGCTGTGTGGACGAGGCCCGACCCGGTCAGTTCGACCTGACCACCGCTGAGGATCTGCTGGAAATGCACTTCGGCAGTTCTCTGTCCCAGCTTGGCCTGACCGGTCTGCCTACCGCGATCATCGCCGCCGGCACCCTGTTACAGACCCTGCGCAGTCTGCAAAAAAACGACCTCTCCCACATCCGGGAGCTGCAATATTACACCACCGGCCGGTTCATGGAGCTGGATATGGATGCCCGTCGCAATCTGGAACTGACGGAGACCATGCGCGCCAAGGAGAAAAAGGGCTCTTTGCTCTGGGTACTGGACAAGACCCACACCGCCATGGGCGGCC
>JAFNXT010000214.1 GCA_017378975.1 Oscillospiraceae bacterium | reverse complement strand
AGCGTTGTTCGTAATGGGCAACGCTTTTTTGTAATGTAAAATAAACATCATTGCAAAATAAAAAAATAGGTAGTCATTTTGCACAGAATTTGCTATAATAATAAATCATATTTTTCAAGAAGGGAGACGCCTGATGAGAAGGAAATCTTTGTGGCGGGTCTGCGGACTGGTCTCGGGATGACACCACTTTTTTGACAGTCTGGGGCGGAGCCGTTTGGCTCCGCCCCTTAGGCGTGTTTCGCTGATGGTGACCTCTTCCGGGAAGGCGCTGAAGGCCTTTTTGCCGTCTACGTCAGGTAGTAGTCGCCGTTTCGTATGCTGTCTGCGGATCAGTCGATCCAGTAGTCGGAGGTGACGGTGCCGGTGCTGAAGACCAGGAGCAGGATGTTCAATTGCAGGAAAGCGATCGCCGGGATGCCGTAGCGGAAACGGCGGTGGCGGGTCTTATGGTGCAGGGTGAACATGGCGATCATAGCACCGATACTGCCGCCGATGATGGCGGAGCCCAGCAGGACCTTTTCCGGGATCCGACGGGCACCGCGGCGACGGGATCTTTTTTTATCGATGCGCATAAGGAGGTAGGCGATCACATTTACTATGACGAGATAGATGCCGATGTAGAAGTAAAGCATGGGGGTTCCCTTTCTGGAGGTAGTAGTATGAGGTTCGTTTGCTTGGTGCTCTGTGGACTGCTGTTGGCTGGGTGTGCCTCTGCGGAGGTCTTTGAGACTGTGGCGGATATCCCGGCAGAACCGGTGATAGCCCCCCAGATGCAGATCCGGGTGGAACTGCCGCAGGATGCGGCGGTCTGTGTCATGGATGATGGAGAAGGGGCGAAGATGTTTTTATGCGACGGATACAGTCTGTGGATCCAGACGCTCCCCGGTGGGGATCTGGACCGGACAGTACGGACCGTCAGCGGCTTCGACCGGCAGGGGTTGCAGATCCTGGAGCGTCAGGATGGGCAGGGCCGCCGGTATGAGTGGGTCTGGTCCTCCGCAGGAGAAGCAGGGGATCAGCTGTGCCGTGCCGTGGTGCTGGACGATGGGGAGCATCATTACTGCATGGCCGTCATGACGGCGGCCGAGGATGCCGCTTCCCTTCGGGATGAGCTTGATCAGGTGTTCGCTTCCTTTGAGGTGGAGTAGTGGGACAGGGCTTGTCCGCACAGCTCCCGGCAGGCATCGATCGCACTTTGGGGGTAGAGGATCTGGGCTCTGTCCCCGAAGCCGATGACCCAGCTCAGGAACATGGGGGAGATCGCCACCGGTACCGTGAAGTCGAAGAAGTCTTCTCCATGGGGGATCAGCATGGTGTCCCGTCCGAATCGGTCGATCACCACGCTGATCAGGCTCCGGTGGAACCGGAGCTTCACGCTCACCGTATCACCGGCGTACATCTGGAAGGTGCGGTTGGCGTAATCGTTGAAAGCCTTGCCTGTGAGCTCCGGACAGGGGACCCGGGGCTCCGGCAGGAGCTTCAGGTGGGTCATACGGTCCACACGGTAGTGGGTGATGCCGTGGTCGGCGGTCCAGGAGACCAGATAGCAGTTGTCGTTGTCCTGACAGATGCCGTAGGGACTGGCGATGTAGACCTTGTCCCGGTAGAGCCGCTGGCCATGGATGTCCCAGCTGAAATAACGGAAGCTGATCTGTCGGTTTTGACCGATCGCCTCCTGGATGTGGTCGATGTTGTTATAGATGCTCTCGTTCATGCTTTTGACCCGGCCGGTGACCTTGATGGTCCGGCGCATGAGGTCGGCATCATGGATACTGCACTGGGCGCAGAGTTTGGTGATCAGTTCACGGGATTTTTGTTCCGTCAAATAACGGCTGGACTGCACCGCGTCGATCAGCAGCTTCAGCTCCGGTACGTCGAAATCACGGGAGGCCAGCACATAGCCGCCGTCTTTGCCCGGCAGGGACACGATGTCCATGCCGTAATTTTGCAGGGCCCGGATGTCGGAATAGATCGTTTTCCGCTCGCAGTCGATCTCGTGGTCCCGTTTGAGCATTTCGATCAGCTCTGCGGCGTTCACCGGATGGTCCGGGTTGGAGTGGCGTTCCAGATAGTCACGGATGTAGATGATCTTCAGCTTCTGATCGAAGGATCGGGGCATAGTTGTCACCTTCCTGTGAAATGATAGTCATGGGGATATGTTCCAAACCATTATAGCACAGTTGGTGCGTTAATGAAATGGTAATTTGATTTTTTTGTGGAGATATGCTATGGTATAGACCAAAGGAGTTGATCACGATGGCATATCTTGGCTGTCATTTGTCCGCTTCCAAGGGTGATCTGGCCATGGTCAGGACGGCGTTGGAGCTTGGCGCGGATACCTTCGCCTTCTTCACCCGGAACCCCAGAGGGTCCAAAGCAAAGGATGTGGATCCGGCGGACAGCGCCGCCGCGATGGCTTTGATGGAAGAAAACGGATTCGGTCCGTTGGTGGCCCACGGGGCGTATACCATGAACCTGTGTACGGCGGATCCTGAGGCCAGAGCCTTTGCCGCTTCCGTCCTGCTGGACGATCTGCGGCGGATGGAGGCAAGACCCGGGCAATACTACAATTTCCATCCCGGAAGTCATGTGGGACAGGGGGTGGAGGCCGGTATCGACTACATCGCGCAGGCTCTGAAGCAGGCGCTTGTTCCCGGCTATCCCGTGACGGTGCTTCTGGAGACCATGGCTGGGAAGGGCTCGGAGATCGGTGGACGGTTCGAGGAGCTGAAGCTGATCCTGGATGCCGTGGGTTCGGACCGGGTGGGGGTCTGTATGGACACCTGCCATGTGTACGATGCCGGGTATGATATCGTAGCTGATCTGGATGGGGTGCTGGCGGAGTTCGACCGGGTGATCGGTCTGGACCGGCTGAAGGCGCTCCATTTGAACGATTCCAAGAACCCCTTCGCCAGCCACAAGGACCGGCATGAGTGCATCGGTCAGGGGAGCCTTGGCGTGGAGACCTTCCGGAAGATCCTTGCGCATCCTGCGCTGAAGGACAAGCCGATGATCCTTGAGACACCCAATGAACTGCCTGGATACCAGGCGGAGATCGCGCTTTTGCGGTCGTTGGGGTGAATTTTTCTGCCTGCGCCCCCCTTTGTGGTGGCGTGGGGGACTTTTGTTATGATGGGAACGAATGAGGAGGTGAGAGGATGGAGCAGATACTGGATGCTCTGACCATGTTGGACAGTCCCTATGTCAATGTGTTTCTGGCGGTGCTTCGTTATGTGGCACCGGCGCTGGTGGCGATCATCCTCTGGCGGTGCTGTAAGCCGCTCCTGACGTTTCGTCCGGAGCCGGAGATCTGGGGCTTCCTCGTGACGAAAGAGGGGAAGAAATATCCCATCGCCCACTGGGAGAACGTGATCGGACAGCACAAGCGGTGTGACGTGGTGATCGATGTGCCTACGGT
>JAFNXT010000213.1 GCA_017378975.1 Oscillospiraceae bacterium | reverse complement strand
GCATCGGACATGATGATGACTTTGTGATAGCGCAGTTTCTCGATGTCGAAATCCTCTCCGATGCCGGCACCCAGAGCAACGATCAGGGGATAGAGCTTGTCGTTGCCATAGATCTTATCGGCCCGGGCCTTTTCCACGTTGAGCATTTTACCCCACATGGCGAGAATGGCCTGGAACCGGGAGTCTCTGCCCTGGATGGCAGAGCCTGCGGCGGAGTCACCCTCGACGATGTAGATCTCGCAGAGGCTGGGGTCCCGCTCGTTGCAGTCCTGCAGCTTGTCCGGCATCTGACCGGATTCCAGACCGGTCTTGCGGCGGATGGACTCTCTGGCCTTCCGGGCGGCTTCTCTGGCCCGGTTGGCCATCATGGCCTTCTCAAGGATGATCTTGGCGGTGGCCGGATGCTCCTCAAAGTAGGTAGACAACTGGTCGGACACGATCTGGTCCACCAGAGTACGGATGTAGGCGTTGCCCAGCTTGGCCTTGGTCTGGCCCTCGAACTGGGCGTCCGTGAGCTTCACGGAGATGATCGCGGTGATGCCCTCCCGGCAGTCTTCGCCGGTGACCTTGTCATCGCCCTTGATGATGCCGTTTTTGACACCGTAGTTGTTCAGCACACGGGTCAGCGCCGTGCGGAAGCCCGTCTCGTGCATACCGCCCTCGGGGGTGTTGACCTCGTTGGCGAAGGACAGGATGAACTCATTGTAGCCGTCGTTATACTGGACCGCCACCTCAGCGGAGGCATCCCCACGACTGCCGTTCATATAGATCACATCGGGATGGATGGGGGTCTTGTTCCGGTTGCACCAAGTGACGAACTCCCGGATACCGCCCTCGTAGCACATGGTCTCACCCATGGGCTCCTCGCCCCGGTCATCGGTGATGGAGATGGTCAGACCTGCCGTCAGGAAAGCCTTCTCACGCATACGGGTATGGAGGGTCTCATAGTCATAGACCAGCGTATCGAACATCTCCGGATCCGGCTGGAAGGTGACCTCGGTACCGGTCTTGTCGGTCTTTCCTACGATGGTCATCTCCTGAGTGATATGGCCACGGGCGAACTTCATCTCGTAGATGTTGCCGTTCTTATACACCCGGACCCTCAGCCACTCCGACAGGGCGTTCACCACCGACGCGCCCACGCCGTGGAGGCCGCCGGAGACCTTATAGCCACCGCCGCCGAACTTACCGCCGGCATGGAGGACGGTGAAGACCACCTCCAGCGCGGGTTTCCCGGTCTGGGCCTGGATGTCCACGGGGATGCCACGGCCGTCATCGGTGACGGTGATGGAATCGCCTTTATTGATGGTGACGGTGATATGCTTACAATAGCCCGCCAGCGCCTCGTCGATGGAGTTGTCCACGATCTCGTAGACCAGATGGTGCAGACCCGAGACGGAGGTGGAGCCGATATACATACCGGGACGCTTCCGTACCGCCTCCAGACCCTCCAGGACCTGGATCTGTTCTGCTCCATATTCCTGTGTTACCTTGGTTTCGTCAGACATAGTCGACCTCCGATTCTTAAGATACGAGATACGAGATATGAGATACGAGATATCCCGTACCCTCGGATCCCGGTGTCCTTCCGAACGTCATGTGGTAGGGCGGGGGCTTGCCCCCGCCGATGCACTTGCGTAGCAAGTGCATCACAGCGTGTCAAAAAAAT
>JAFNXT010000212.1 GCA_017378975.1 Oscillospiraceae bacterium | reverse complement strand
GAGGGGGAGCCAAGTTTGGCCGCACTGATCGAGGAGAACAGGAAGCTGA
This sequence comes from Oscillospiraceae bacterium, assembly GCA_017378975.1. Classification (GTDB taxonomy): domain Bacteria; phylum Bacillota; class Clostridia; order Oscillospirales; family Oscillospiraceae; genus Faecousia. The sequence continues at coordinate 2,302 of JAFNXT010000212.1, read as the reverse complement.
AGGAACAGCTTACGGCACGGCGTGAGGAACAGCAGAGGACGTATGTGCCGAAGCCTTTGGATATCTCCGAATACGAGACCCGGAAGTTCTATATCGATGCCATGCTGGAGGATGCCGGATGGGTCGAGGGGAAGGACTGGATCAACGAGGTGGAGCTGCCCGGCATGCCCAACAGGAGCGAAGTGGGGTATGCCGACTATGTGCTTTATGATGACGCTCAGAAGCCGCTGGCGGTGATCGAGGCCAAGCGGACCTGTGTGGATGTGTCCAAGGGTCGTCAGCAGGCGGAGCTTTACGCCGAGATCCTTGAAAAGAAGTACGGGCGGAAGCCTGTGGTCTTCCTGACCAACGGTTTCGAGACGCACATCGTCGACGGGCAGTATCCGGAGCGGAGGTGCGCCACGATCTGGTCCAAGCGGGACCTGACCAAGATGTTCAATCTGCGGACCATGCGGACCTCCCTGAAGAACGTCACGGTGAAGAAGGAGATCGCGGGCCGTTACTATCAGGAGGCCGCGATCAAGGCGGTATGCGATGCCTTCGACAGGAAGAACCGCCGGAAGGCGTTACTGGTGATGGCCACGGGCTCCGGCAAGACGAGGACCGTTATCGCACTGTGCGATGTATTGCTCCGGCACGGCTGGGTGAAGAACGTGCTGTTTCTGGCGGACCGGAACAGTCTGGTGACGCAGGCGAAGCGGAGCTTCGTGAACCTGTTGCCGGACCTGTCCGTGACCAACCTCTGCGAGGAGAAGGACGATCACACAGCCCACTGTGTCTTCTCTACCTATCAGACCATGATGCACTGCATCGACAGCGTGAAGGACGAGCAGGGGAAGCTCTTCACCTGCGGTCACTTCGATCTGGTGATCTGTGACGAGGCCCACCGTTCGATCTATAACAAGTATCGGGACATCTTCAATTATTTCGACGCACCGCTGGTGGGTCTGACTGCCACGCCCAAGGACGAGATCGACAAGAACACCTACGAGGTCTTCGAGTTGGAGAGCGGTGTGCCCACCTATGGCTATGAGCTGGCTCAGGCGGTGAAGGACGGCTATCTTGTGGACTTCGTTTCCGTGGAGACCCGGCTCAAGTTTCTGGAATCCGGCATCACCTATGAGGATCTGCCGGAGGCGGAGCGGGAGGCCTACGAGAACACCTTCACCGATGAGAACGGAGAGCTTCCGGAGAAGATCGTATCCTCGGCTCTGAATGAATGGGTCTTCAATGTGGATACGATCCGTCAGGTGCTCCATGTACTGATGACCGAGGGCATCAGGATCGACTACGGCCAGAAGCTGGGCAAGACGATCGTTTTCGCAAGGAACCATGCCCACGCAGAGAAGATCCGGGAGGTGTTCTACAAAGAGTATCCCCATCTGGTGGGCTTCGCTGAGGTGATCGACAACAAGATCAACTACGCTCAGAGCCTGATCGATCAGTTCTCCGATCCCAGGAAGCTGCCTCAGATCGCGATCTCCGTGGATATGCTGGACACGGGCATCGATGTGCCTGAGTGTGTGAATCTGGTGTTCTTCAAGAAGGTCATGAGTAAGGCCAAGTTCTGGCAGATGATCGGCCGGGGCACCCGGCTGTGTGCCGGATTGAAGGACGGAGAGGACAAAGACAAGTTCTATATCTTCGATTTCTGCGGCAATTTCGAATTCTTCCGGATGGGAGGAGGAAAATCTGCCGCTCTGCAGATCGCGGTCCAGGGAGCCGTGTTCAATTTGAAAGCACAGATCGTGTTCAAGCTACAGGATCTGGACTATCAGACACCGGAGCTGGCCGAGTTCCGCAAAACGCTGGTGGAGGATATGGTCCGAAAAGTGCGGGAGCTGGAGCGGGAGAATTTCGCTGTTCGACAGCATCTGAAGTATGTGGAGCTGTACTCAGATCCTGGGAACTATGTGGCGCTCTCCTATGAGAACACCTTGCAGATCCGGGAGGAGCTGGCTCCTTTGATCCTGCCGGATGATGACGATGCCAAGGCGGTGCGGTTCGACGCGCTGATGTACGGTATCGAACTGGCATATCTGATGGGGAAGAAATACGCCAAGGCACGGTCCGATCTCTACAAGAAAGTCAGCGGCATCGCTTCCGTTGGCGGAGATATCCCGGAGATCCTGGCACGGAAGGATCTGATCCAAAGGATCCTCCACACGGACTATCTGGAGACGGCTGGGATCAATGAGTTCGAGCATATCCGTCAGGAGCTCCGTGATCTTATCAAGTACATCCCGACGGGCAGAGCTACCTACACCACGGATCTGACCGACGAGGTCCTGACCATGGAGTG
>JAFNXT010000211.1 GCA_017378975.1 Oscillospiraceae bacterium | reverse complement strand
GTCCAGCCCATAATGTTGATATAGCGAAGACATATCGCCGTGGGTGATGAAGCGATTCCCGAGGTCGATACCATCCACACGGATGGAAGGACGCAAATGCTGCAATTCCCACGCCAAAGACTCACGGATACCGCAATTTCCGGCAGCTTCCTCAAGGACCACGACTCGCTCCGTAGAAGACATCATGGTCAGGAGCTTATACACCGGCAAGGGAGAGACCGTGAGCAAACGAAGGACGGTGGCCTGGATGCCCTGCTCGGCCAGAAGCTCGGCCGCTTTCATGGTGTTATCCAGCATGGTCCCATAGGTGACCAGAGTCACATCGTCGCCCATGCGATGGCAAGCTAAGGCACCGGTGCGGCAGATATCCCTGTCCGGAGCCCAATCACAGCCACCGAAGGCAACGTCACCGCCCCGGGGATATCGGATCGCCACAGGACCGTTATAGTCCCGGACGGCCCAACGGAGCATCTTTTTCTGCTCGGCGATACTGCCGGGACAAAGCACCAGCATTCCCGGAGCGTGACGCAAAAAGCCGATGTCGTAGATGCCGTGATGGGTCTCGCCGTCCTCACCCACGAGACCGGCGCGGTCGATCGCAAATACCACATGCAGATGGAGCATAGCTACATCCTGCATGATCATATCATAGGAACGCTGGAGGAAGGTGGAATAGAGTGCCACCACAGGCACCATCCCCTGCTTGGCCAGACCTCCGGCCATAGAAACAGCATGCTCTTCAGCGATACCCACATCGAAGAGCCGTTTAGGGAAATTCTTTTTGAAATCCAGAAGCCCCGTACCGCCGGGCATAGCGGCGGTGATGGCACAAACTCTGGGGTCCTCTTTCGCCAGCTCGATCATGGTATCGCCAAAACCGGCAGAGAAGGTCGGCCCTCCTTTGGCTCGGACTTCGCCGGTGATAGGATCGAACTTTCCAATACCATGGAATTTGGACGGAGAAGCTTCCGCCGGAGCATAGCCCTTGCCCTTCTTGGTGACCACATGGATCAGCACCGGAGAGTGCATCCCCTTGGCCAGCCGCAACAGACCGATCAGATCGTTCACGTCGTTACCATCCACAGGACCGAGATAGGTCAGACCCATGTTCTCGAAAATGGTGGAAGGCAGGACCAGTCGCTTGAACCGGTCCTTGATCGACCGGGTGGTGCGGTAAATGAAGCGCCCAAAACCAGTCTTGCTCATGAAATTACGGTATTGGACCTTCATACCAAGGTAGCTCTCCTTGGTACGAAGTCTGGAAAGATGCTTAGCCATACCGCCAACATTCCGGTCGATGGACATCTCATTGTCATTGAGGATGATGACCATGGGCTCTTTGCTCTCAGCCGCATCGTTCAGGCCTTCATAAGCCATACCGCCGGTGGCGGCACCGTCACCGATCACAGCCACCACATCATGCGTGTGACCGCAAAGGGTACGGGCTCTGGCCATGCCCAGCGCGATGGAAACAGAACTGGAAGCGTGACCTGCCACGAAGGCGTCGGTGACGCTCTCACCGGGCTTGGGGAAACCGGCCATTCCGCCGAATTGACGCAGACCATCGAACTGCGCCTGACGACCGGTCAAGATCTTGTGGACATAGGACTGATGTCCTACATCGAAGATCAGACGGTCCGTTCTGGTATCATATACCGTTTCCAGTGCCACGGAAAGCTCCACGGTGCCAAGATTGGAGGCAAGATGACCACCAGTCCTGGAGACCCGATCGATCAGGAACTGTCGGATCTGCTGACAAAGCTCGATCCGTTCCTTATCGTTCAAACGCAGAAGGTCCTCGTGGCCCTTGATATTCTCTAATATATCCAAAGTAACACGACCTAACGTTATTTTTTCTTTTTCTTCTTACCGAAAGAGCGAGGGAAATGATGCAATGCATAGATCAGCTTACCGACCGTGGAAAGGATCTCGGTGCTGGAGTTGACAGCAAAAGTCTTCCCGATGGCTTTTCCACCCACAGTCAGACCTGCCACCAGTGCAGACATTGCAAGGGTGATCACCTGCGGCCAGACGAGATCGGTCTTCGCCAGCACCTGTGCGGCGATCGTAGCAGAAGCGGAACCGGAAACGACGCCGCAGATATCACCGACTACATCATTACAGATGGAACTGACACGTTCGGCGTTCCGCAGGAGCTTGATCGCATCCTGGGCGCCGGCGACTTTTCTTGCCGCCATGGAATGGAAGGGCTTCTCGTCTGCAGAAGTCACAGCCACGCCGATGATATCGAAGATGATGCCCACCAGGATGATCACCATCAGGATCAGGAACGCCACGAGGATACCACTGACAGACATGACAGCATCAGATACCAGCGAAATGATACCGGATACTAAGATAGTAACGAAAAAAATAGTGACGACCCAGCGGATCGTCTTGTTCCGCTCCTTTTTAGCGGCGGAGGGATCTGATCTTGACACGTCGATGCTCCTTAAAGGTTCAGTAAAACGGTAGCAGGCAGGATAAATCTTACGGCTTAGGTCGGGTCGGTTTTCCCCGGTCAGAACCCACCGTTGCCGCATGGGCCGTTTCCGTTTGATCCGTCCGCACAGGTGTTGCCAGACCTGCATACCCGATTGCCACTTAGTCCGTACTGTAATCCCCTGCCTGCCCAAT
>JAFNXT010000210.1 GCA_017378975.1 Oscillospiraceae bacterium | reverse complement strand
GTCTTGTCAGCAACATAGGAAGTCTTTTCGGTGCGCAGACCGGCAAAGACGGCTTCCAGCTGACCCTTCAGAGTGAAGAAATTCACATTGGGGCCGTAGGAACCCAGCAGGAGCATCTTGGGCTCTTCGGGCAGATCATTCTCACGGGGCAGATAAATCTTAGCCAGCTCGTAGAGATTGACGGATTTGTTGTGGTAAGCGTTGTTGCGGCTCAGAATCTCCAGCATGGAGGGCAGAGCGATGGTACGCATGATGGAAGTATCTTCGCCCAGAGGATTCTGGATCCGCATAGCGTTACGCAGAGCAGAATCGGCGGGGATGCGGATATTGTCGAAGATAGCAGGGTAGATGCGCTGGAGCATCTTGCGGCTGGAGTCACCACGCCAGTAAGCGCCGCAGGACTTGGTCAGCTTGAAGCCGTTGTGACGGACACGGCCGGTGTGGTCCAGATGGGGACCGGCGCACAGGTCGGTGAACTCGCCCTGCGTATAGAAGGAGATGACGGCGTCCTCGGGCAGGTCCTCGATCAGCTCCACCTTATAAGGTTCGTTCTTCTCCCGCATATAGGCGATGGCGTCGAGCCGGGGCTTCTCGCTGCGTTCCAGACGGATCCGCTCCTTGCAGATCTTCTTCATCTCGCCCTCGATCTGGGCCAGATGCTCCGGGGTGAAGGAGAAGGGGGCATCGAAGTCGTAGTACCAGCCCTCGTCGATGGCGGGGCCGATGGCAAGCTGGACCTCAGGCCACAGACGCTTGACGGCCTGGGCCATGATGTGGGAGCAGGTGTGCCAGAAGGTCTTGCGGTATTCGGGGTTTTCGAACGTGTACAGATTTTCTTCCATGATGTTACCTCCAATCGGATCTGAGATACGAGATATGAGATATGAGATATGAGATATGCCCAAGATAAAAGATATCTCGTATCTCGTATCTTGTATCTCATATCTGATGTCCTGCTCTCGCATCCGGCGGCGGGGAGGGTATAAAAATGCCCACCCCTGAACGGATCAGGGGTGGGATACGAAGCGTATTCCACGGTTCCACCCTGGTTGCGGTTTACATAAAACCACCACTCATAATTCGCGGTAACGGGCGTACCCGGTATGGCATTTCCGCACATACAGCTCGGAAGTGGTATCGTTTTTCGCGGTATTACAGGCCATCGCACCAAAAATCTGACCATTCTCTGCGTATCCTGCGAAAAACGCGTGTCTTCGTCACAGCTTTTCTCTGAGGTGAATTTATCACAAAAACACCGGTATGTCAATGCTGAGAGGGTGATTTCCAAGAAATAATTTTCGATATTCCAGCCGGTAATGAAGTTATCCGTGTCTGTATCCTTTTTGAATAGTTATGTAAACCGTTTGTAACCATTACCACTATATCTCGTGGTCGAATTGCACGATCGGCGGTATATTTCGGGTGAATGTTTACATAAGATTATTTACATACCTGTTACAAAAGTTTGCTCGCGGGACCGTTTTTATAAAAAAGCTTGACTTTTCTGAAAAAAATGTTATAATGCTCCATGGTCACGCATTGGATATGCGATCTGTAACCGACTGTAACCGCTTGTAACTGCCCGTTACCGGGCACATATTTTGTAACTGAACGGAAGGAGAACGACTATCATGGGTCCCATCAAAAAGATCCTGCAGAAGAAGAGCACACTGATCCGCATCGGCGCGCTTGTGCTGGCCGTCGCCGTTTCCGCCCCCATGCTGACGCAGGCCGTGTTCGCCAAGAATACTTATGTCATCAATGACGGCAAGCAGGTCCTGGTACACACCACTTACGCTACCGATCCCGCCGACGTGCTGGAAGAGGCCGGCGTGCTGGTGGAGGAGAAGGATCTCGTCGAGACCACCGAGGGTGAGGATGCCTCCCAGATCAACGTCATCCGGGGCATGGAGATCACCGTCACCTACTGTGGCGAGACGCTGAGCTTCGTTTCCTACGGCGAGACCGTGTCCGAGTTCCTGGACCGCAACGGCATCGCTCTGTCTGAGAATTCCCGGGTGTCTGTCAACCTGCAGGCCCGTACCTTCGACGGTCTGGCCATCGTGATCAGCGATCACATCCGGTCCGACGAGACCTACACCCTGACCCTGCCCCACGAGGTGGTCTACAAGGAGACCGACCTGCTGAAGAAGGGCACCGAAGTGGTGCTGACCGAGGGCGTGGACGGCCAGAAGCAGATCACCGCCAACGTCCTGTACATCAACGGCAAGGAGAACGACCGCCAGATCATCACCGAGGAAGTGATCGCGGAGCCCATCACCAAGGTGGTGGCCGTGGGCACCGGCGATGGCTCCGGCAAGAAGAACGCCAAGCCCATCATCGGTGACGGTGTGATCATCGCTCCCAACGGCGACGTGCTGACCTTCACCCACCGTGACACCTTCAAGGGCACCGCTTACTGCCGCATCGAGGAGGGTGGTCAGGTCACTTCCACCGGTACTCCCTGCCGGGTGGGCGCTGTGGCCGTGGATCCCCGGGTCATCCCCTACGGCACCCGGATGTTCATCGTCACCAAGGACGGTCGCTACATCTACGGTGTGGCCACCGCGGAGGACTGCGGCGGCCTGATCAAGGGCAAGCGCATCGACCTGTTCTACGAGACTTATCCCGAGACCGTCAAGTTCGGTCGCCGGGATCTGGATGTGTACTTCCTGGGCTAAGACGACTACTTCTCCACCATCCTCTCCGGAGGATGGTGGAGCTTTCGTTTTAGACAGATATGAGATATGAGATATGAGATATGAGGTGTAGTATATCTCGTATCTTCTTGCAAAAGCCTCTCTGTCCTGCTATAATGTCCCCAAGAAAGGCGGTCTGATAGCTATGATCGATGTGACTGATATCCATGTGATGAAGCCGCTTCTGGCGGAGCATGGCTTCCATTTTTCCAAGGCCAAGGGCCAGAATTTCCTCACCGCCCGGTGGGTGCCGGAGAGCATCGCCGAGGATGCCGGGGTGGACCGGAGCTGTGGCGTGCTGGAGGTGGGTCCCGGTATCGGCCCCCTGACCCAGCAGTTGGCCCTCCGGGCAGGGAAGGTCTGTGCCGTGGAGCTGGACCGGCGGCTGGAGCCTCTCCTGCGGAAGACGGTGGGAGAGTTCGAGAATTTGGAGATCCTCTGGGACGATGTGCTGAAGCTGGATGTGAAGGCGCTGGTGGCGGAGAAGTTCGAAGGCTTGCGGCCCATGGCCTGCGCCAATCTGCCCTACTATATCACGTCTCCGATTCTGACCGCCCTGCTGGAGGCGGAGTGCTTCGATAGTGTCACGGTCATGGTGCAAAAGGAAGTGGCCCAGCGGATCTGTGCCCAGCCGGGCTCGGCGGACTACAGTGCATTCACCGTGTTCTGCCAGTATTACGCAGAACCCCAGATCCTCTTCGACGTGCCGGCCGGGTGCTTCCTGCCCCAGCCCAAGGTGACCTCCGCCGTGGTCCATCTGAAGGTCCGTAAAGAGCTGCCTTGGGATATCCGGGATAAGGACATCTTCTTCCGCACGGTCCGGGCCAGCTTTGCCATGCGGCGCAAGAAGCTCAGCAACGGTCTGGCCTCCGGCTTCTCTCAGTTGGGCAAGGCCGGTGCCGCCGAGGTGATCGCCGCCTGCGGCTTCGATGAGAACGTCCGGGGCGAGACCCTTGGCATCCCGGAGTTCGCAAGACTTGCCAACGAGATCGCCAGCAGAGGGTGAGCGCGTTTACAACGAAAATTATGCATTATGCGATCGTTCATCAGGACGGCAAGCGATGGCCGTTGAGATCGACTTTCGATATATAAAAGC
>JAFNXT010000209.1 GCA_017378975.1 Oscillospiraceae bacterium | reverse complement strand
GGCCCACGGTCATGACGTACTGATGATCCAGGCCCATCCCTACCGCTGGGAGCCGGCCGGGACCCCTCTGCGCTGGGATCTGCTGGATGGGATCGAGGTGTTCAACGCCTCCAACGACCAAAGAGCCAACGATGCCGCCCACGCCGCCGTCCTTCCGGGGAAGATCCTCACCTCCGGCGGCGACATCCACCGGTCCGATGACCCCCGGATCGGCAGCGCAGGCATCCGCCTGCCCTACCGCGTCCACACCGAACAGGCGCTGGCCAACGCCCTGCGCCAAAACCACCACCGGCTCCACAGACCAAGCGAGTGATAAAAATCGCTGTCATCGCAAGGAGACCCTATGGGGCTCCTTGCGATGACAGCTTTTTTCAAAATATACCGTCGTTATACTTTTTCTGGACGATCACCAGCGCCACGATCCCTGCCACGAGACCTGCCACCGCCACCGCCACGGCGGTGATGACCACCCAAGGGGCCTCTCCCAGCAGTCCGATCATACCGCTGACGCCACAGGCCGCCGCGATGATGCCCATGGCCTTGCCGAAGGCTCTGCCATAGGCGGCGTGATCCTCCACCCGGGTGCGGTGATAGTCATGGATCAGCTCCGTCTTCCCTTTGTAGATCAGCACTGCGATCACCGCGAACAACAGCGCTACAAGGAACATCAGCACCACGAACAGCGCCATCGCTCAGAAGATGATCAGCAGGCCCGCCAGGATCCCCACGATGGTGGAGAAAGCCGGAAGCTTGCTGTGATACATGAGGATCGACTGGGGCAGGATCTCACCGAACACCACATACAGCATGGCACCGCTGGCGAAGCCAAGGCTCATGGTCAGACCCAAGGGTCCGATCTCTCCCAGCAGATAGCCCAGCAAGGCACCCAGGATCGTGGGGATACCGGTACAGGCCGTGATCAGCACCGCCAGCGTCATGGCGGCCCGTCCCAGAACGCCGTCACCGGAGGCATAGGAAGCACCGATGGTCATGCCCTCCGGCACGTTGTGCAAAGCGATGGCGCAGGCCATGACCACCCCCGCCACGAACAGGCCCAGCTTGCTGTCCTTCCGGGCGTAATGCTGTTCCAGATGGTCGCTGTGGATCAGCTCATCCAGATCGTCCGCCGTCTTGGGATGGTCCGCATCGATGTGGGGGACCTCCGGATTGGTCTTCCGGTCGATCAGATGGTTCAAAAGGAAGGTCACCGCCACACCGAAGGCCACGGCACCCACCACGGTCCAGATGCCCATGCCGGTCCCGATCGCTTCCGTCACCAGATCGAAGCAGACCACGCTGAGCATCACACCACCGGCGAAGCTCAGCAGTAAGCTCACCACCCGGTTGGAATCCTTCTGGAGCATGGCTCCGATCAGGCCTCCAAGGCCCGTACCTGCCACACCGGCCAGCGCCGTGGTCAGGATCAAAGTTCCGATCACATCCATATGTGTTTCTCCTGTTCCCATGTTTTTTCTGTTACAGGATATCGTATTTTGGTTCTTTTTGCAAGAGCGGACCGGATCTTTGTACAGGATGCTTCCAAATCGGCCCAAACCGTGGTATCATATACCCAAACTTCCCAAAGGAGGAGCCCCATGCTCTATACGGACCTGACCAAACGTGCCCTGCGGCTGTGCTTCGATGCCCACAAAGATCAGGTGGACAAGACCGGTCTGCCCTATGTGTTCCACCCCTTCCACCTTGCCGAGCAGATGGAGACGGAATACGGGACGGTGGTGGCTCTGCTCCACGACGTGATGGAGGATACCGCCTATACGCCGGAGGATCTGGCCGCCATGGGCTTCCCTGCCCCGGTGCTGGCGGCTCTGCGCCTGCTGACCCACAGGGAAGACACTCCCTACATGGACTATGTGGCGGCCCTGAAGCACGACCCCATCGCCAGAGCCGTGAAGCTGGCGGACCTGCGCCACAACAGCGACCTGACCCGGCTGGACACCATCGATGACCGGGCGCTGGCACGGGTAGAAAAATACAAGGCCGCCATGGCCCTGCTGGAGGAGTGACCGTGTCTCCAAAGATCCAATTATCCGACCATTTCACCTATGGCCGCCTGCTCCGGTTCACCCTGCCCTCGATCGGCATGATGATCTTCACCTCGATCTACGGCGTGGTGGACGGCTTCTTCGTATCCAACTTCGCCGGCAAGACCGCCTTCACCGCGGCGAATCTGGTCTGGCCCGTGCTCATGATCCTGGCCACCATCGGCTTCATGTTCGGCACCGGCGGCTCCGCATTGGTAGCGAAGACGCTGGGCGAACGGGACCGGGCCAAGGCGGACCGCTGGTTCTCTTTGCTGGTCTACACCGCCTTCGGGCTTGGCATCCTGTTCTCCCTGTTGGGGATCTGGACCATCCGGCCTCTGGCCCGGCTTCTGGGTGCCGAAGGGCAGGTGCTGGAGGATGCCGTGGTATACGCCCGGATCATCCTGCTGGCACTCCCCTTCAATATCCTGCAATTCCTGTTCCAGTCCTTCTTCGTCACGGCGGAGAAGCCCCAACTGGGTCTTGCGGTGACGGTCTGTGCCGGTGTGACCAATATGGTGCTCGATGCCCTGCTGGTGATCGGTCTGCCCCAGCCTTACAAGCTCGCCGGCGCGGCGATCGCCACCGCCCTGAGCCAGACCGTGGGCGGCGGCATCCCTCTGCTCTATTTCTTCCGGAAGAACGACAGTCTCCTGCATCTGGGCAGGACCCGGTTCGAGGGGAAGGCCCTCTGGAAAGCCTGCACCAACGGCTCCTCCGAGTTCATGAGCAACGTCTCCATGAACGTGGTAGGCATGCTCTATAACCTCCAGCTCCTGCGCTACGCCGGAGAGGACGGCGTGGCGGCCTATGGAGTCATGATGTATGTGAGCCTGATCTTCGCCGCCGTCTTCATCGGCTATTCCATCGGCACCGCCCCGGTGGTAGGCTTCCACTTCGGTGCCCAAAACCACCCGGAGCTCCGGAGCCTCCGGCAAAAGAGCCTGTGGCTCACGGGTCTTTTCGGCATCCTGATGATCCTTGCCGCCGAAGTGCTGGCAGTGCCCCTGTCCCGACTTTTCGTGGGCTATGATGAAGGGCTCATGGACCTGACGGTGTCCGGCTTCCGGATCTTCGGTCTGTCCTTCCTGCCCATGGGCTACGCGATCTTCTGCTCCGGCTTCTTCACCGCCCTGAACGACGGTCTGACCTCCGCCTTGGTCTCCTTCCTGCGGACCATGGTGTTCCAGATCGCGGCGGTGCTGATCCTTCCGGCCCTTTGGGGCATCGACGGGATCTGGTGGTCCATTTTAGTGGCAGAGACCATGGCCGTGGTCCTGTCCGCCCTGTTCCTGATCGCCAAGCGCAGGCGATACCGTTATTGATACCGTGGGGAGCGTTGCCACAGTTCGGCAACGCTCCCCATCTCCATTTCACGCCCCCTTCCTGAAGCATCAAAATATCCATGGCATGATATACATACCCCATAAAGGGGATATCATCTACCGGACAAAGAAAGGATCACGACCATGGATCTGATGACCAAACACCTGTCTTCCCTCCCCACCGGGAGCGCCATCGAACTGTGCTACGGCTTCATGGACGGCCAAAACCAACCCGTACCCTATGCCACCCTGCTCACACTGGAGCACTGTATCTGAACCATGGAGGGACTATGTATACACCTACCCCCGTCGATACCCGCCACATCGAACTGCCCGACCACCTGCTGGAGCTGACCGAACTGATCGCCCGGAACGTCCACGACGTCTGGGCCCGGGGACGGATCGACGAAGGCTGGACCTTCGGTCCCAGAGATGACCAAAAGAAGACCCACCCCTGCCTGATCCCCTACGAAGAGCTCACCGACAGCGAGAAGGCCTACGACCGGAACACCGCCCTGGAGACCCTCCGCCTGATCGTGTCTTTGGGCTACCGCATCGATGCCCCCTGATTCCATGACCGCACGAGCCCATCACCCTTTCGGGTGATGGGCCTCCTGTTTTTCCAGCGCCTCCCTCAGCAGGTGCCGGTGGATGCCCCGGAACTCCTTTTGGGCCTGTTCCAGCTCTCGCTGGGACAGCCACCCCTCATGGAGCTGTTTGGCGATCAGCTTGGCACGCTTGCGCATGAGGCGCATCTCCTTGTCTACCGCACCGATGGCGGCGTTGGCGGTGGGATCGGAATAATAGCTCATAAGTACCTCCTTGTCCGTCAGGGAACAAAAAAGCGCCTGTTCCCGGAAATGGATACACTCCCCCTGTTGAGAGCGTCCATTTCCTAAAACAAGCGTTTATGAGCGTCTTTCGACCGCAGGGACATCATACCACAGACCGCGCCCTAAAACAAGAGGGGGGGCGAAAATAGTGAAGAGTTGACGTATCCCCTTCGGAGAGGATCAAAATCATATCCCCAACGGGGATACCATCAATATTCACTATCCACTGCCCCTGACCTTGCAAATGCCCCGGGCAAATGCTAGAATAACAGCAAAACAAGGAGGTGGTCCCCATGTTCCGACCCATGACCCGAGAAAAGCAACAGCTCTCCCACGAGGAGTGCGTCCAGATCCTGACCCAGATCCCCAGAGGGGTGCTCTCCCTCCACGGGGACGATGGCTATCCCTACGGCGTCCCCATCGACCATTGGTTCTGCGAAGAGGACGGCTGCCTGTACTTCCACGGCGGTGCCACCGGTCACAAGATCGATTCGGTCCTGCGCTGTGACAAGGTATCCTACTGCGTCATGGATGCCGGGACCCAACAGGAGGGGGACTGGGCCCTGTGGTTCCGGAGCGTGATCGTCTTCGGCAGAGCCCAGATCGTCACCGACCCGGAGGAAGTGATCTCCATCACCCGGCGGCTGAGCCTGAGCTTCACCAAGGATGCCGCCTTCATCGAAGAAGAGATCTCCAAGTACGCCCACGAGACCCTTTGCATCCGGCTGACGCCGGAGCATATCTGCGGCAAACGGGTCCACGAAGCCTGAAGGAGGTAGCCCATGCCCTTTCAGATCATCCGACACGACATCGCCCTCGTTCGGGCCGACGCGATCGTGGACGCCGCCAGTTGCCAGCCTCAGATCGGTGCCGGTGTGGATCTGGCGATCCATAAAAAGGCCGGCCCCCAACTTTTGAAGGCCCGGCAGAAGATCGGCCTTCTCGCCCCGGGCACCGCCGCCGTCACTCCGGCCTACGGTCTGGATGCCAAGTACGTGATCCACGCCGCCACGCCCCATTGGACCGGCGAAGCATCGTCCGAACGGCTCCTGCGGCAGGCCTACGACGAATGTCTCCGGCTGGCGGTGGCGAAGCACTGTCGAAGCATCGCCTTCCCTCTGCTGGCCTCCGGCCACCATGGGTTCCCAAAGGCGCTGGCCCTGCAGGTGGCGATCCGGGCCTTCACCGAGTTTCTGACAGAGCACGAGCTCCAGATCATCCTTGTAGTCTTCGGTCAGGAGAGCTATCACCTTTCCGAAGGGCTGGTACCGAAGGTCGCCAGCTACATCCGGGAGCATCAGGTCCGGGCTTGGGAAGAAGAATGCGCCACCGTTGATCGTGCCACCGGTCGGCGGCACGGTCCCCTCTTCGCCGCTCCCATGGCGGCCAGGAAGTGTATGGAGGCGGTCCCCTGCGCTTCCGTCTCTCTGGAAGAGTTCCTGCGGACCAAGGACGCGGGCTTCACCGAGACCCTCCGGGATCTGATCGCCCAACGGGGTCTGAAGAACTCCGTGGTATACAAAAGAGCCAACATCTCCAAACAGCTCTTCTCCAAGATCATCAACGACCCCGAAGCCCGGCCCACCAAGCCCACCGCCATCGCGCTGGCTCTGGCGCTGGAGCTGGACCTGCCTGCCACCCGTGACCTGATCGGTCGGGCCGGCTACGCCCTGACCGACAGCAGTGTCTTCGACCTGATCATCCGTTACTTCATCGAGCAGAAGAACTATGATGTGATCGAGATCAACATCGCTCTGTACGACTTCGACCAGGTTTTATTGGGATCTTGAAAACGTCCACAGCCAGTTGACCATTCCCCCTCCCGGATGCGGTATCCTATGGCTACAAGCAAGCCACACACCACATCACAGGAGGTAACTATCATGAGGAAAGGTTTGACTGAGATCGTATTCATCCTGGACCGGAGCGGCTCCATGGCCGGACTGGAGGAGGACACCATCGGCGGCTTCAACGCCATGCTGGAAAAGCAGAAGGCAGAGCCGGGAGAAGCCCTTATCTCCACGGTCCTCTTCGACAATGAGAGCGTGGTGATCCACGACCGGGTGCCTCTGCGGGAAGTGGCCCCCATGGACCGGAGGGACTACTGGGTCCGGGGCTGTACCGCCCTGCTGGACGCCATGGGCGGTGCCATCCACCACATCGGCAACGTCCACAAGTACATCCGTGAGGAGGACCGTCCCGAAAAGACCCTCTTCATCATCACCACCGACGGCATGGAGAACGCCAGCCGGAGATACACCTACGACCGGCTCCGGAAGCTGGTCGAACGCCAAAAGGAGCGCTACGGCTGGGAGTTCCTGTTCCTTGGTGCCAACATCGATGCCATCGCCACCGCCCGCCGGTTCGGCATCACCGAGGACCGGGCCGTGGACTACCGCTGTGACAGAGAAGGCACCGCTCTGAACTACGAGGTGGTCAGCGACGCGATCTGTGCCGTCCGTGCCTGCGCCCCTCTGGACCGGAGCTGGAAAGCCCGGATCGACGAAGATACGAAAAAGAGAGGAAGATGAACCATGTACGGCGCGCTCCTTGGGGACATCATCGGAAGCCCCTACGAATTCGACATGGGAGATAAGCGCAAGACCTTCCCTCTGTTCTCCCCCAGATCCCAGATCACCGATGACACCGTCATGACCCTTGCGGTGGCGGAAGCCTTCATGGACGCTCCCACGGAAGAAGACCTCCGCCCCTACCTGATCCGGGCCATGCAGGAATACGGCCACCGCTACCCCCACGCCGGTTACGGCCTGCGGTTCAGGGGCTGGCTGGAAAGCCGGGATCCCAAGCCCTATCACAGCTTCGGCAACGGCTCCGCCATGCGGGTCAGCGCTTTGGGCTGGCTCTATGAGGACCTGCCCACCGTCCGCAAAATGGCACGGATCAGTGCCGAGCCCACCCACGATCATCCGGAGGGCATAAAAGGAGCGGAGGCCACCGCCTCCGCGATCTACCTAGCCCGCACGGGCCATACCAAAGCCCAGATCCGGGACTATATCACCGAAAACTTCGGCTACGACCTGAGCCGCACCTGCGACGAGATCCGACCAAACTACCACCATGTGGAGTCCTGTCAGGAGACCGTGCCGGAAGCGATCACCGCTTTTCTGGAAGGCGAGAGCTTCGAGGACGTGATCCGCACCGCCGT
>JAFNXT010000208.1 GCA_017378975.1 Oscillospiraceae bacterium | reverse complement strand
TGGAGCGTGACGATCGCGCCGCTCTTGCCGGAGGCCACCCGGTCACGCAGTACGGAAAGCATCTGATACCGGAAACGGTGATCCAGCGCGCTTTCCGGCTCATCCAGCACGAACAGCTTGCTGTCGCAGACCAAGGTCCTGGCAAGGATACAAAGCTGTTTCTGCCCTTCGCTCAGGTGCAGATAGTTCGTCTCCTCCTTGCCGCCCAGCCCCACCCGGCACAGCGCCTGCATCGCGGCATCCTTCATTTCCTTCGTAGGGTGCTCCAAAAGCCCCAGCCGTGGATTGAAGCCCATCAACACCACATCCAGCACAGAGATATCGATGCAGATACCGCTCCTCTGAGGGATGTAGCTGACCAGCCTCGCGATCTGCCTGGCCGAAAGCGTTTCCAGAACGGTGCCGTCCAGCGTACAGGTCCCCCCATGAGGAAGGATGCCGCACAACGCCTTCAGCATGGTCGTCTTGCCACTGCCGTTGGCTCCGATCACCCCCATCAGGACCCCCTTCTCCAGCCGGAAGGAGATGTCCCTGATGACGGGCCGCTTGCCATATCCGGCAGTGATCCCATTGACAGACATAAAGCTCATAGCTGTCTCCTCCCCCGAACGATCAGGAAGATCAGGAACGGCGCGCCCAAAATACTGGTGAAAATACTGACGGGCAGCTCGGTGGCCGCCACCGTCCGGGCCAGGATATCCGCGCCGCAAAGCAGGATACCGCCCAAAAACCCACTGAGGAGCATGGTCCCGATCCGGTCATGCTTCGTCAGAAGCCTTGCCCCATGCGGTGCCAGCAAACCGACGAAGCTGATCAGCCCCGTCAGGCTCACCACCGCGGAGACCACCAGCGTGGCGATCAGCAGGACCGCCAACCGCAGTCTGCCCACATCGACCCCCAGCATCCTCGCTTCCCCTTCCTCCGCTGAGAGGAGGACCACCTGACGCTGCAACAGGAACAACGCGATCATACCCAGAACGCACAGGATCAGGTTGCCGCCGATGGAGTAGACACTGATGCCGTTCAGACTGCCCATGATCCAGTATTCGATGGAAGCCAGCTCCCGCTCCGGGTCAGCCGTCAGCTTCAAACACATGAGGACCGTTTGCGCCAGCGAGTGGACCGCGATGCCCGCCAGAACGATGGTGCTGTTCCTGCCGCTCCTGTCCAGACCGGAAAGGGCCAGCGCGAAGATCACGGCCAATAAGGCCCCGGCAAAGGCGGATACCGTCACCGCCGTGGCACCGGACAGGAACAGGATCCCTGCCGCCGCGCCGGCACTGGCCCCGGAAGAAACGCCGATGATGTCCGGGGACGCCAAAGGATTGCGGAACACCGTCTGGTACACCAGACCCGCAACGCCGAGGGCCGCTCCTCCGATCACTCCCACCACCGTCCGGCTGAGCCGCAACGTCAGGAATACCCGCCATTGCAACGCATCACCGGCCAGAAGCTTATCCACGGAAAGAGGATACTTCCCCACGAACGAACTGGCAACAGCCAGAGCGATCATCAACATCGCTCCGGCTGTGCAGTAGTGTTTAGTTTTCGCTGTAAGTGAAATCGTAGAAGGTCTCATAGTATCCATCGATCTTGGCGGCGCAGTCAGCGTCGGTCAGCAGATCATCGTGCAGTACGTTGGCCAGCCACAGAGCGCCCAGGATGCCGCTGGGCACAGGGCTGTCCCAAGCCTCCGCCTTGTTGGGCAGCTGATGGACATTGCCATTGACCACGGCGGTACAGCCTGCCAGATTGGGATCTGCCAGCACGTCCTCAACAGTATAAGTGGCATCGGATGCCAGGATGATATGGTCGGGATCCCAGGTCAGCAACTGTTCGTAGTCGATCTCCACCCAGTAGGTATCCTCGATCTGAGCCGCCACATTGACACCGCCGGCCAGACGGATCATGTCGGACTGATACATGGCGTTGCCCGCGGTGGAAAGCAGGCTGGAGTTGCCCGCCAGATAGACGCTGGGGGTCGCACTGCCTGCCAGAGTCTCAGAAAGGTATCTCTCCTGCGTCGCGGTGAAGTCCAGCAACTGGGCCGCCCGTTCACCGGTATTGGTAGCGTCCGCGATCATATGGATCATACCGGTCAACAGCTCCTGATCCTCCGGGGACACCAGCAGGACATCGATGCCCAGCCCCTCCAGCGTCTCCACCGCGCTCTTGAGCTTGATGGGCAGGATGACGAGGTCGGGCTCCAGCGCGGCACAGCCCTCCAGATCGAACTCCTTGGCAGTGCCTACGCTGGGAAGATCGATCAGCGCGGGCGCGGCCAGCTTGTAGATCGCGCGCTTATTGGCCTTTGCTTCGATGCCGACCAGCTTCTCATCCAGATCCAGAGCGATCAGCAGGCTGGTCGAGATGTAATAACCGCTGACCAGTCTTTGGGGCTCTTCCTCGATCACCACTTCACGGCCGGCATGGTCAGTGACCGTGACAGGGTAATGGCTGGGTGCCACCGTAGGCTCGGGGACAGTCTCCTCCGTCACGGGGACCGTCGCTCCGGTGGTCGGGGGGACGGTCTGTTCGGGCTTGTCCGTCCTGCCGCAAGCCGCGAAAGACAACAGCGTCGCCAGGACCAGGAGCAGGGATATCAGCTTCTTCATGTTTCGTTCTCTCCTATCGTTGTTGTTTTGAAAATACAACGATATTATAGCAAATCCTCTTTCCAAACGCAACCGAAAATGATATACTAAAACAAGAAATGAAATACGGATCTCAGCGAAGGAGTATATGCTTATGATGACCATACAGAAATACGTCCGCGCCCAGTCTTTGGAAGAAGCCTGGCAACTCAATCAAAGCAAGCGCAACCGCGTCTTGGGCGGTATGCTGTGGCTCAGGCTGGGAAAAGGTAGTGTGAACACCGCGATCGACCTGTGCGATCTGGGTCTGGATACCATCGAGGAGACGGAGGAACAGTTCTCCATCGGTGCCATGGCCACGCTTCGGGACATCGAGCTCCACAAGGGACTTGATATCTACTCCAACGGTGCCATCGCGGGTGCTGTGAAAGACATCGTAGGGGTCCAGTTCCGGAACATGGCCACCGTCGGCGGCAGTATCTGGGGCCGGTTCGGCTTCTCCGATGTGCTGACCGTCTTTCTGGCGCTGGATTCTTATGTGGAGCTGTACAAGGGCGGCATCATCCCGCTGGAACAGTTCTCCAAAATGAAGAAGGATAACGACATCCTCCTCCGTCTGATCGTCAGGAAGGCCCCCTGTAAGATCGTCTATACTTCCATGCGCAACCAGCGCACCGACTTCCCGGTGATCGCCTGTGCCGTGGCCCGGATCGGCGGTGAGTACCGTGCATCCATCGGTGCCCGTCCTGCCCGCGCGATCCTGATCCGCGGTGAGCAGGCAGAAGGCTTCCCCTCCTTCGTGGCAGAGAATGCCCCCACCGAAGGCAATATCCGTGGCAGTGCGGCTTACCGCACCCATCTGATCCGGGTGCTGGTGGAACGTTCCATGACCGAACTGGGAGGTATGTGATATGGAGATCAAACTGAAACTCAACGGCAGGAGCATCACCGCCTCCGTGGAAGCCGATACGGTCCTGCTGGACTTCCTGCGGCAAAAGGGCTGTCTGTCTGTGAAGCGTGGCTGTGATACCTCCAACTGCGGTCTGTGTACCGTGCTGATGGATGGCAGACCCATCCTGTCCTGTTCCACCCTCGCGGTCCGTGCCAACGGTCACGAGATCTGTACGCTGGAGGGTCTGCAGGAGGAAGCCGCTGATTTCGTCGGCTTCATCGCCGATCAGGGTGCTGACCAGTGCGGCTTCTGCAATCCCGGCCTCGTGATGAACACCATCGCCCTGCTTCGTGAGGATCCCGATCCCACCGATGACAAGATCCGGGCCTACCTGGCCGGCAATCTGTGCCGTTGCTCCGGTTATGACGGACAACTGCGTGGCATCCGTAACTATCTGGACTCCCGGAAGGCATAAGGAGGCGGCTATGGAACACAAAGAATACAGATCCATCAACAGATCCGTCCGTAAGAAGGACTCCATGCAGCTTCTGCTGGGCAAGCCTGTCTATACGGACGATGTGACGCCCAATGACGCTCTGGTGGTCAAGATCCTGCGTTCTCCCCACGCCAACGCCATCGTAGAGTCCATCGATACCGCCATCGCCAGAAAGGTGCCCGGTGTCGTGGATATCTACACTTGGGAAGACGTGCCCCAGACCCGTTTCGCCATCGCCGGTCAGACCTTCCCGGAGCCCTCTCCCTATGACCGTCTGATCATCGACCGACACGTGCGCTTCTGCGGTGACGTGGTCGCCATC
>JAFNXT010000207.1 GCA_017378975.1 Oscillospiraceae bacterium | reverse complement strand
CTAAAGGGACGTGTTGCAAAACCTATGGTTTTGCAACACGTCCCTTCGTTTTTGGGGTGAGTTGGAGGCTTTGCGGTGGGTGGATCCGTCGGTATTGACATATTTGATGAGCGTATATATAATATTTATCAGCAATGTGCTCAAAATCAGGAAAAGAGGATCTGTTATGGAACGAATGAAGGGACGAGTGGCGCTGGTACTGGTGATGGCGATGCTGCTGTCTGTGGTGCCGGTGTTCTCCGGCGCTCCTGTGCAGGCACAGACGCTGGGGAAGAACGATATGGAAGACGGTTTCCTTGTCTCGGAGATGGTGGGAGACGGTCTCAACGGTGAGGGTGTCTGGGTCACGGAAGTGTACAACAATGACGTCAACCGCTCCAGAGCCGAGGACACCCGTGTCTCCGGTGGCTATGTACCCATCACGGTGTATGATACCACCTCGGATCTGATGGAGTTTCTGGAGGTGGTCAGCACCCATGATGAGCCCATCGCCTTCAACGATCTGTATGAGATCACCGTCGCCGACAGAAAGCTGACCGTCACCACCATGGACGGCAGCTCCGATGTGGTCCTGACCCGGGATCAGGTGGTGGTCTTGTGGCATTATCGCACCGATCTGACCGTGAAGGTCCCCACGGAGGCGGAGTTCCGTGCTGCCATGAAGATCCCGGAGGATGCGTTGCTGCTCAAGTGCACCGACGGCACCGGCTGGGATGCCACCGGCACGGTCTCCGTCAGGGACAAGACCACCGGTGAGACCACCTGCACCTTCACCACGGAGGCCGGTGTCCACGTCAGCGACGGTCACTCTGTGGAGCTGAAGCTCCCTCTCATGGGCAGCACCATGGAGGCCTACCGGGTCTGCACCATGCCTACCCCCGGTATCGTCACTCTCACTCAGGTCAGGGGTCTGATGTATTCTGACATGGACGAGACCACCGGCAAGGGACTGTATATCACTGAGATCCGTCCCAACGACATCTCCCGGAGCGCACAGTTCGGACTGGGCAATGACCTGATGGAGTGCCAAGCGGATCCAGAGCCGTCTGGACTACCGCTTCGACGGTGAGGGCGAATGGATCAAAGCCCAGTCCGGCGAGTGCGGCATCCGTTTCGTGAACCTCTTCGAGGCGGTGATCCCGGGCTATGAGCTGTTCGACCACGAGACCAATGGCGTTGTGTACCTTGCCAAGTCCGAGGGTATCCCTGCCGCCAACATGGGCGATACCCTGTACTTCAAGGTCTACGCCAAGCTGTCTGACGGCTCTTACGCTTATTCCTCTGCCGGCGGCTACAACGCCAAGGCCTACGCCAATTCCATCCTGAAGGGCAACAACTCCGATGAGATGAAGGCGCTGGTGGTGTCCATGCTGAACTACGGCGCGGAAGCCCAGAAGTTCTTCGACCATAATGTGGATAAGCTGGTGAACGATGCCCTGACTGCCGAGCAGCAGGCTCTGGTCAAGGCTTATGACACCACCATGATGGATGCCATCGTCAAGGCTGACAGCTCCAAGACCACCAACTTCGTCCGTGTGAACTCCAACTTCCGTCAGCTTTACCCCTCCGTGTCCTTCGACGGCGCTTTCGCCATCAACTTCTACTGCGCTCCTGCGATCACTGTGGACGATGGCATGACCCTGTACTACTGGGATATGGACACCATGGCAAGCGTGGACAAGCTGACCGTGGAGAACGCCACCGGTTCCATGGAGATGACCAACACCTCCGGTATGTGGTGGGGCCAGGTGGCAGGCATCGCCGCCAAGGAGATGGACAAGACCTACTACGTGTCCTGCGTCTTCGAGTCTAACGGCG
>JAFNXT010000206.1 GCA_017378975.1 Oscillospiraceae bacterium | reverse complement strand
GCGGGGGCATGCCCCCGCCAGTGCGCATAAGGCAGTGTGCATCCGCTGATCGTAAGCGATCAGCGGCGGTGGGGGCATGCCCCCACCCTACGAACACCTTGGCTCTTATGAAACGGGGTCTGCGAAACGCCCCCCGCCGTCAGTTGGTGGTGCAGTAGCCGCAGTCGTCTTTGTTTTGCTTTTGGTCGCAGTTCCGGGGAGCGAACCGGGCGGCGGGGAAGGGGATGCGGCTGAACATCTCGCAGGGATCCTCGGCACTGCCGGGGGTATCGCAACATTCCTTAGTGGGGATCGAGTAATCGACCACCGGCACGATCAGCTGGGCATCCCGTTCCAGACGGATGATGGAGAACTGGCCCAGCGTCACGAACAGCCGCCGCCGGTCCCCGGAGAGCACCAGCTCCTCGTCGAACATGGCACAGATCGCGCCGGGGATCTGGACCGCTTCCTGACAGGGGCAGTCACAGACCTCCCGTACTTTGGAGGCCAGGACCATGGGATCGAGCACCTCCACCACGGCGGTGGGGCGGTTGGTGCTCCGAAGGGTCAGGCCGTCGGCTCCCCCCAGATGGGTATCGGAGGTGAAGATGTGGGCGTGGCTGTCTTCGCCGCAGAGCACGGCCCGTTTGGAGAACACCGCCAGACCGTACAGAGCGGCAGGCCGGGAATTGCCCACGGTGGCATCCGCCAGGATCCGGTAGTAGAACGTCACGTCGATGCAGTAATGGTCCCGGTCGAAGGCCACCGGCTCCACATCGATATAGGTGTACAAAAGGTCTGCACAGCGGACCCGGGCACCGGCGCAGGAGTCCAGGATGCACTGGGATCCCTTGGTCAGATAGACCCGGAGATCTTCGATGCAGTCTTTATCCCGACAACTGTCGGTGATCTTACGGGTGTGGATGGACAGAGCTTCCTGCAGATCCTCCGGTCTGCAACGCAGAGGCTCCTGACAGCGTTCCGACATGATATGACCTCCCGATGATGGTTTCCATAAGCGATGAGGCTTATAGGACAGTTTATGCACCGCAGGGGCGAAAGTGCGACAGAAGGATGCGTGAGCGGCTAGTGTGGTGTGTTCGTAGGGCGGGGGCTTGCCCCCGCCGGTGCACTTGCGGAGCAAGTGCACGTGAGAACCTCTGGTCTTCTGATGATCGCAAGCGATCATCAGCGGCGGGGGCGAGCCCCCGCCCTACAGGAGTACGCGGGCGGCGGTGAGCAGGGCCTGGGTCTGGGATGGGCAGGCATCGTGGCCGTAGCTGATCCGGAGGGTGCCGGTGTCCAGCGTCCCGGCGCTCTCATGGGCCAGAGGGGCGCAGTGGAGACCTGCCCGGAGGGCGATGCCTTTTCGTGCCAGCTTCGTCGCCGCTTCCTCGCAGTCCCCGTGGGGCAGGAAGCTCAGGGTGCCAAGCTGACAGGGACCGGAGAAGACGGTGAAGCCCAAGCGCTCCAGTCCGGCGGCGGCCCGGCGGACCTCCTGCTGTTGGCGGCGGGCCATGCCGTGGATCCCGGTGCGGTGCAGATATCGCAGGCCCTCCGTCAGACCGGCGTAGCCCGGCACATTGAGGGTCCCGGCTTCGCCCCGGTCCGGCAGGTCCTCCGGCATGGTGGGGGGCAGGGAAGCCGAGCCGGTGCCGCCGTAGAGCAGGGGCTCCGGGGGACGGGTGCAGAGCAACAGCCCCGTACCCTGAGGACCCAGCAGGCCTTTATGTCCCGGCATGGCCACGAAGTCCGCCTGAGCAAGGGGCAGGGAACCGGCGGACTGGGCGGCATCCAGGATCCAGGGGACCCCATAGTGGCGGCACAGCCAGCCGATCTGCTCCACAGGCAGGATATAGCCGAAGACATTGGACACATGGGTGCAGATCAGGGCTTTGGGGCGCTTCCGCAGGGCATCCTCCATCTGCTCCAGCGTGTCCTCGGGAGAGAAAAGCTTCCGTCCGGCCACCGTCACCTGCGCCCCCAGCGCGTGGAGGGGACGGGTGACGGCGTTATGCTCGAAGCCGGAGATCACCACCGGATCTCCGGGGCGGACCAGCGTGCGGATCGCCATGTTCAGGCCGTGGGTACCGCTGGTGGTCAGGACCACCTGCTCCGGCAGGCAGCCGAAGAGCCGGGAAGCCGCTTCCCGGCAATCATAGATCCGCTCCGCCGCCGCCATGGCCGGTCGGTGGCTCCCACGGCCCGGGTTGGCGCAGGTCCGCAGGGCTTCCTGTACCGCCCGGAGGACCTCCGGCGGCTTGTGGAAGGAGGTGGCTCCGTTGTCCAGATAGATCATGGGGACCGCTCCTCCAGACTGCCGTCGGCGTTTTGGGTATATATCTTATTGTATGGGACCCGGTCCCGGGCCAGCAACGACACCGCCCGGCTTTCATTTCCTGCCCGGAGCCGCAGGCAGTAGCCACAGCCTTTGTTCTCCATCCACTTGGGGGTACGCATCAGGGCGCAGTCCACGCCGCCCGTCCGCAGGGTCCGCTCCCCACGCTGGGCCAGCGTGATCGAGCGGAAGGTGATGAATATCATATCCATAGCAAGACCTCCCGTCACAGACTATGCGTTCGGTGTCGAAAATGTGTCCGGATGTGTGTGGGGTATAGACGATCGGTCATGGATATGATACAATACTTAGGTATGGGGAAGCGCGTTTTGGCACAACGCACAAAAGTATCTCGCCGGAAAATGGGGATATTTTATGGCAGACGGCCAAGATCTGCTTGCAATCCGTCGTAAGCTCGTATATAATGAGCTTATCGTAATGTTTTTATCGATACGGCGTTATTGATAGATCTTACCAAAACAGGAAGGGTCCGTTTTACGGACGAAAGGAGCATGCTTATGAGCAGAAAAGTGACCATCATCGGTGCCGGTAACGTGGGTGCCACCATCGCCTATACTCTGAGCCTTGGCACCATCGCCTCGGAGATCGTCCTGATCGACATCAACAAGGAGAAGGTGGAGGGCGAGGTCATGGACATCGTCCAGGGCGCCAGCTTCCGGGAACCCATCAGTGTGATCGCCGGTGACTATGAGGATGCCGCCGGATCCGACATCGTGATCATCACCTCCGGCGTGGGCCGTAAGCCCGGCCAGACCCGGATCGAGCTGGCTCAGACCAATGTGAACATCCTCAAATCCATCACCCCCCAGATCGTGTCGGTGGCTCCCGATGCGCTGTACGTGATCGTGAGCAACCCGGTGGATATCATGACTTATGTGTTCACCAAGATCTCCGGCCTGCCCGAGAACCAGATCATCGGCTCCGGCACCGTGCTGGATACTGCCCGTCTGCGTTATGACCTGTCCAACCACTTCAAGGTGGCCCAGAAGAACATCCACGCTTATGTCTTCGGCGAGCATGGCGATACCTCCTTCGTCCCTTGGTCCTGCGCCGACATCTCCGGCTGTTCCCTTGCTGACTACGAGGATCTGATGATCAAGAAGGGCGTGGTCACCGAGCGTGTGGATCCCGAGAAGACGCTGGAGTACGTCCGCAAGTCCGGCGGCGAGATCATCGCCAAGAAGGGCGCTACCTTCTACGCGGTGTCCGCTTCCGTCAACAAGATCTGCAACGCGCTGGTGGCGGCTTATGATTCCGTCAGCACCGTCTCCTCCATGATGCACGGCGAGTACGGCATCGAGGACGTGTGCCTGAGCACCATGACCATCATCGGACCTGACGGTGTCAAGGGCAAGGTCCCTGCCAAGCTGACCTATGAGGAGATCTCCAAGCTCCAGGCCAGCGCCAATGCCCTGAAGGAAGTCATCAAGAATCTGGATATCTAACGAAAGGATGATATTATGACCTACAGCTATTATCCCGGCTGTACCCTGCGGACCAAGGCCAGGGATCTGGACAAGTATGCCAGAGCCTGTGCCGAGGCGCTGGGCTTTACGCTGGAGGAGCTTCCCGACTGGCAGTGCTGTGGCGGTGTGTATCCGCTGGGCACCGACGAGATCGCCAGCAAGCTGCCCTCGGTCCGCGCGCTGGACGCGGCGAAGCAGAAGGGCCAGGATCTGGTGGCGGTCTGCTCCGCCTGCTATCATGTGCTCAAGCGTGTCAATGACGATATGGCCAATGTGGAGGACATCCAGACCCGTGCCAACAACTATATGGGTCTGGAGGATCCCTACAAGGGCGAGACCAAGGTGCTCCACTTCCTGGAGGTCCTGCGGGACCGGGTGGGCTTCGACGAACTGAAGAAAAAGGTGGTCGCGCCCCTGACCGGGCGGAAGATCGGCGCTTACTACGGCTGTCTCCTGCTCCGTCCCGGTAAGGTCATGGGCTTCGACGATCCGGAGGACCCCAAGATCCTGGAGGACTTCATCCGGGCGCTGGGTGCCGAGCCTGTGGTGTATCCCTACCGCAACGAGTGCTGTGGCGGCTACATCTCCCTGAAGGAGAAGGCGCTGGCCGGTTCCATGTGCGACAAGATCATGGACAGCGCCGGTGGCTTCGGTGCGGACTGTCTGGTGACGGCCTGCCCCCTGTGCAAGTATAATCTGAACCAGAGCGGCAAACTGCCGGTGGTGTATTTCACCGAGCTGCTGGCGGAGGCTCTGGGTGTGAAGGAGGTCGCGCTGTGAACAAGCAAGCGGAACTGATCCGGCAAGTTTCCGGTGTGGAGCCCCTGAAGTGTATGAAGTGCGGCAAATGCTCCGCTTCCTGCCCTTCCTACGAAGAGATGGACATCAAGCCCCATCAGTTCGTATCTTATGTGCAGAATGAGGACATCGAGGCTCTGGTGGCTTCCAAGTCCCTGTATAAGTGCCTGAGCTGTTTCGCCTGTATCGAGCGGTGCCCCCGTGGGGTCAAGCCCGGTGCCCTGATCGATGCGGCACGGCAGGTGGTGGTCCGTCAGAGAGGACAGCAGTACCTGTCTGCCGACGAGATCCCGGCTCTGCTGGATGACGAGATGCCCCAGCAGTTGCTCATGAGCGCATTCAGAAAGTATCGGAGGTGAGCGCCTTGCAAAGGATCGGCGTATTCGTATGTCACTGCGGCAGTAACATCGCCGCTACCGTTGACGTGAAAAAAGTCGTGGAGATGGCTCTGAAGGAACAGGGCGTCGTCCACGCGGAGGATTATCCCTATATGTGTTCCGAGGCAGGCCAGTCCCGGATCGGTGAGGCCATCGCACAGAAGAAGCTCACCGGCATCGTGGTCTGCTCCTGCTCTCCCCGGATGCACGAGGCCACCTTCCGCAAGGCCGCGGAGCGGTATGGCCTGAACCCCTACATGGTGGAGATCGCCAACATCCGTGAGCACTGCTCCTGGATCCACAAGGATATGGAGGAGGCCACCGAGAAGGCCACCATCCTCATGCGTGCCGCTGTGGCGAAGGTCCATTTGAACGCCCCCCTGCAGGCAGGCGAGAGCAAGGTGACCAAGCGGGCGCTGGTGATCGGCGGCGGTATCGCCGGTATCCAGACCGCCATCGACATCGCGGACGCGGGCTACAAGGTGGACATCGTGGAGAAGACCCCCTCCATCGGCGGCCGTATGAGCCAGCTGGATAAGACCTTCCCCACGCTGGACTGCTCCGCCTGTATCCTGACCCCCAAGATGGTGGAGGCCGCGGCCCATGAGAACATCACCATCCATACTTACTCCGAGGTGGAGAAGGTCTCCGGCTTCGTGGGCAATTTCACCGTGGACATCCGCAAGAAGGCCCGGATGGTGGACATCGACAAGTGTACCGGCTGTGGCGTGTGTCAGGAGAAGTGCCCCTCCAAGAAGACTCCCAACGAGTTCAACAGAGGTCTCAATAACCGCTCCGCGATCTACACCCCCTTCGCGCAGGCGATCCCCAATGTGCCGGTGATCGACACCGATGCCTGCATCAAGTTCAAGACCGGTAAGTGCGGTGTGTGCCAGAAGGTGTGTCAGGCCGGTGCCATCGACTATACCCAGAAGGACGAGATCATCACCGAGAACTACGGCGCGATCGTGGTGGCCACCGGCTTCGATACCATCAAGCTGGACCAGTACGGTGAGTACGCCTACGGTCAGAGCAAGGACGTGATCACGTCGCTGGAGCTGGAGCGTGTCATGAACGCCGCCGGTCCTACCAAGGGCCATCTGGAGCGGCTGTCCGATGGCAAGGCTCCCAAGGAGATCGTGTTCATCCAGTGCGTGGGCAGCCGTTGCTCCGATGACCGGGGCAAGCCCTACTGCTCCAAGATCTGCTGTATGTACACCGCCAAGCACGCCATGCTGATCCGGGACAAGTATCCCGATACCAATGTGACCGTGTTCTACATCGATGTCCGTACCCCCGGCAAGAACTTCGACGAGTTCTACCGCCGGGCCGTGGAGGACTACGGTGTCAACTACATCAAGGGTCAGGTGGGCAAGGTGATCCCTCAGCCCGATGGCTCCCTGCTGGTCCAGGGCGTGGATCTGCTGGACCAGAAGCGTATCATGAAGAAGGCGGATATGGTGGTGCTGGCCACTGCCATCGAGCCGAACCCCGATGTGCGTAAGATCGCCACCATGCTCACCGCTTCCATCGATACCAACAACTTCCTCACCGAAGCCCACCCCAAGCTCCGTCCCGTGGAGTCTCCCACGGCGGGCGTGTTCCTGTCCGGCGTTTGTCAGGGTCCCAAGGACATCCCCGAGACCGTGGCGCAGGCCGGTGCGGCGGCGGTGAAGGTGATCGGACTGCTGGCCAAGGATAAACTCAAGACCAATCCCTGCACCGCCAAGTCCGACGAACTGCTGTGTAACGGCTGTTCGACCTGTGCCAATGTGTGCCCCTACGGTGCCATCACTTATGAAACGAAGCTCATCAACGATCACGGCATCCGTGAGGACCGCCGGGTCGCTGTGGTGAACTCCGCCCTGTGTCAGGGTTGCGGTGCCTGTACCGTGGCCTGTCCCAGCGGCGCGATGGATCTGCAGGGCTTCTCCAACAGACAGATCCTTGCGGAGGTGGATGCGATATGTCGGTAAAAAATGAAGAGTTCCGCCCTGTGATCGTGGCGTTCTGCTGTAACTGGTGCAGTTACGCCGGTGCGGATCTGGCCGGTTCCAGCAGACTGGCATATCCGGCCGACGTGAAGATCATCCGGGTGCCCTGCTCCTGCCGGGTCAACCCCATGTTCATCCTCCGGGCCTTCGAGAAGGGGGCCGACGGTGTGATCCTGTGCGGCTGTCACCCCGGTGACTGCCACTACTCCACCGGCAACTACTATGCCCGTCGCCGGATGACCATGCTCTTCTCCATGCTGGACTTCATCGGCGTGGAGAACGGCCGGACCCGTGTGGAATGGGTCTCCGCCGCCGAGGGCGTGAAGTTCTCCGAGACCATGAACAGCTTCGTGGATAAGATCCGGAGCCTTGGACCGAATGTGAGATTGGGGGATCTGAGATGCAAAGACTGATCGATAGAGCCAAAGAACTGCTGGGAAGCGGCGAAGTGGCACGGGTCCTGGGCTGGCGCAAGGGCGAGAATAGCTGGGACGTGGAGCCTGCCTTCTTCGCAAGCGCGGAAGAGCTGGACGGCTTCGTTTACGACGGCTTCTGCGGCGCCAATCTCAGCAAGTACATGATCGAGGCCTCCAAGCTGGAGGGCAAGACCCTGGTCTTCCTGAAGCCCTGCGATACTTACAGCTTCAATCAGCTGATCAAGGAGCACCGGGTGGACCGGGACAAGGCCTACATCGTGGGCGTGGGCTGTAAGGGCAAGCTGAAGATCGAGAACATCCCGGCCAAGGGCATCCTGTCCGTGGAGGGCGCCGGTTATCCCGATGCCGCCGAGATGCTCACGGTCAAGACTCTGTATGGCGATGTGCAGGTGGCCTACAAGGATGCCATGCTGGAGCGTTGCCATGTGTGCAAGGGCAAAGATCACATGATCTTCGACGAGCAGATCGGCGAGTCCGCCGATACGCTGGACGGCGACCGGTTCGCACAGGTGGCGGCGATCGAGGCCATGAGCCCCGAGGAGAAGTTCGCCTTCTTCCAGGCGGAGCTTTCCAAGTGCATCCGCTGTAACGCCTGCCGGAACGTGTGTCCTGCCTGCTCCTGCCGCAAGTGCGTCTTCGACAGCAACAAGTTCGACTCCGCCCAGAAGGCCAACACCACTTCTTTTGAAGAGAAGATGTTCCATATCATCCGTGCCTTCCATGTGGCGGGCCGGTGTACCGACTGCGGCGAGTGCAGCCGTGTGTGCCCTCAGGGCATCCCCCTGCACCTGTTCAACCGCAAGTTCATCAAAGATATCAATGAACTGTACGGCGAGTTCCAGGCCGGTGCCGATATCGACGCCAGAGGCCCCCTGACGGACTTCCGTCAGGACGACTGTGAGCCCAGCATCGTGGGCAAGAGGGGGTAAGGCCATGCTGAAGATCAAGAAGACCGATCTTTCGGCGCTGTTTGCCAAGATCGCCGAAAGCAACGAGCTGTATCTGCCGGTGAAGACCGCCGGCAAGACCAATTTCGCCGCCTGGACCCCGGCGGCCGAGGTGGATCTTGACACCCTGAAGACCGTCAAGTCCCCCAAGGATGCCTTCTTCCCCCAGAGCGAGGGTCTGTATTCCTGCGACCGGGAAGACGGGAAGATCAAGATCACGGCCGGGAAGCTCCAGGACGCCCCCTTCGTGGTGTTCGGTATCCGGGCCTGTGACGTCCGGGGCATCGAGGTGCTGGACAGGGTGTTCCTGTCCGAGCCTGTGGATACCTATTACGCCGCCCGTCGGGAGCATGGCATCCTAGTCAGCTACGCCTGCGGCATGCCTGAGACCTCCTGCTTCTGTAAGGTCTTCGGCATCGATGCCGCGGCACCTGCCGGTGACGTGGTGATCTGGACGGTAGGGGAGGAGCTGTACTGGGAGGCGAAGACCGAGAAGGGCCAGAAGCTGACCGCGCTGGTGGCAGATCTGCTGACCGATGCCGATGGGGCTGTCGTGGAGGCGGAGCAGGAGAAGATCCGCGCGATCATCGACCGGCTGCCCAACTCCGACCTTTCTTTGGAAGGCTGGGGCGCTGAGGCCGCCAAGACCCGGTTCGACAGCCCTGTCTGGGAGCAACTGTATAAGCCCTGCCTCGCCTGCGGCACCTGCACCTTCGTGTGCCCCACCTGCCAGTGCTACGACATCAAGGACTATGACACCGGCAACGGTGTGAAGCGGTACCGCTGTTGGGATAGCTGTATGTACTCCGACTTCACCATGATGGCCCACGGCAACAACCGTACCAGCCAGTTGCAACGGTTCCGTCAGCGGTTCCTGCACAAGCTGGCCTATTTCCCTGCCAACAACGAGGGCGTGTTCTCCTGCGTCGGCTGTGGCCGCTGTGTGGATAAGTGCCCCAGCAAGCTCAACATCGTCAAGGTCATCAAGGCCTTCGGGAAGGAGGATGCGTGATGAGTGAAGCTATGCATGAATGTAAGCATAACCCCGGCTTCTGTCGGGACACCCTGATCCCTCAGGTGGCGGTCATCACCGATGTCCGCACCGAGACCCCGGATGTGAAGACCTTCCGGGTGGAGCGTCCCGGCGGCGGCAAGCTCTTCGAGCATCTGCCCGGCCAGTGCGCCATGGTGTGCGTCCCCGGTGTGGGCGAGGCTATGTTCTCCATCACCTCTTCGCCCACCAACAAGCTGTATCAGGAGTTCTCCATCAAGCGCTGTGGCGTGCTGACGGAGCATCTGCACTCCATGCAGGCCGGTGACGAGGTCCTGGTCCGCGGTCCCTACGGCAATAATTTCCCTGTGGAGACGGAGCTGAAGGGCAAGAACCTGCTGTTCATCGCCGGTGGTATCGCTCTGGCTCCTCTGCGCAGTGTGATCAACTACTGTCTGGACAACCGGGAGAACTACGGCGACATCGATATCCTCTACGGCTCCCGTTCTGCGGACGATCTGGTCCAGCGCAAGGAGATCGAGGAGGTCTGGTCTAAGATCCCCGGTGTCAACGTGCATCTGACCATCGACCGGGAGCAGGAGGGCTGGGACGGCCATGTGGGCTTCGTCCCCTCTTACCTGAAGGAGCTGGCCTTCGATACGAACCGTACCGCCATCCTCTGCGGCCCCCCCATCATGATCAAGTTCTGTCTGCAGGGCCTGAAGGAGATGGGCTTCGCCATGGAGCAGGTGTATACCACCCTGGAGCTTCGGATGAAGTGCGGCGTGGGCAAGTGCGGCCGGTGCAACATCGGCACCAAGTACGTCTGCAAGGACGGCCCCGTGTTCCGCTTCGATCAGGTGGACGAACTGCCTAACGAATATTAAGGATCTAAAGTCATTTGATGTAGAGTGGGTATATATCCGCTTTATTGCTGATCAAGATTTGACAGCTACTGTAGGCAAACGCAATATCGATCCTTGTATCAATGCTGTGCCATTTGATTGGACTACTGGTGCAAGCCTCGCCGCAGGT
>JAFNXT010000021.1 GCA_017378975.1 Oscillospiraceae bacterium | reverse complement strand
GCTGGGGCTGTGGTATTCCAGCCGCTTCCCCACGCCCCCGTGGAAGTGCAAGATCCTGGTGGAACAGCCCCTGACCGGCAGAAGCTGGACCCTGAAAGGGGTGGGGGAGCTTTCCACGGACCATTGCGGCACGTTGGTAGCCACCATCCAAAAGGCGAAGGTCTGCGACTATCTGGGGCTGATCAGCTTCCCCATGCGTCGGGGAGACTGCGTGGCCATGGAGGTGAGGCCCCGGCCCCAGTCCATGCCCATGCCGTCCATCCAGGCCCATCTGACCCATACCTACCGGCCCAAGCCCGGCGGGGGCTTCGCGGAGGACCATGAGCTTCGGCTCTATCGCCCCGGTGACAGTATCCGGGGCATCCATTGGAAGCTCTCCGCCAAGACCGGGAAGCTGATCCTCCGGGAGCCCATGGAGCCTGTGCGGAGCCGGATGCTCCTGCAACTGGATCTGTCCGGGACCCCGGAGGAGATGGACCGGAAGCTGGATCGGCTCCTGTGGCTGGGGGAATGGCTCCTTGATAAAGATCTGCATTTCCGGGTCCAGGTGCTCTGCGGCAGTGGGGTGGAATGCTGGTCCGTCACGGATCCGGCTTCCTTCCGGGATGCCATGGAGGATCTGCTCCTTTGCGCTCCGGCCGCAGACGGCACCCTCCGGGACCGGTATGTGGACGCCGACTGGCGGTGGTTCATCGGAGGTGGGGACCATGAGTGAGCATAAATTCCGGAAGGGGCTCACGGCCTTCTTCCTGTCCTTTTGTCTGGGCTTCGGCGGCGTGGCCTGTATGGTCACAGGTCTGGGGCTCCGGGCGGACCCGGTGGTACTGGGGCTGGGTTGTGCCCTGATCTCGGCGCTGGCCTGCTTCATGCTGAGCCTTCCCAAGAGCGGCTGGGCCATCCCGGCCATGATCGCGGTCTTTGGGGTGCTCCTGTGGCGGTCCGACATCTATCGGGAAAGCTGGCGGGATATGCTCCAGTCTGTATTCCGCTTTTATGAGATGGCTTACAGCTTCCCGGTGCCCCGTTTTCTGGTGGGTCCTCCCGTGGAGGGCCATCTGGCACCGTTGCTGACCGTCCATTGTTTGGTCTGTCTGGTGGTGGGCTGGCTCCTTCTGCGGCGGTATCCCGTGGCCATGGGCATCTTCCTGTCGCTGGTGCCGGTGGCGGCCTGTTTCGTGGTGACCGACACGGTGCCGGCGCTTTGGTGCGTCCTGATCTGGCTCTTTGGGCTGGTGCTGGTGGTCATGACCCACACAGTGCGGCTCCGGGATGAGGATCAGGCCCTGCGTCTGACCCGGCTGTTGGCGTTGCCGGTGGCGGCGGCATTGGCGGTGCTGTGTCTGGCCGTGCCCCAGAAGAACTATGTGCCGAAGGATATCGCCCAGAGCTTCGAGGCCCTGTGGACACGGGTGGAGCAGTGGATCCCCTTCCTCAGCACCACCAGCGATGGCGGTTTTGTGATCTCCTTCGGCGGCAAGCTGGCGGATAAGGTGGATCTGCAGACCTTGGGTCCCCGGACCCAGCGTCCTACCCCGGTGATGGAGATGGAGACCACCTTCTCAGGGCTCCTGTATCTCCGGGGCCGGGACCATGATGTGTATGACGGGGTGAGCTGGTCCGCTTCCACCGGTCGGGTGGAGGAGGACTTCGCCCTGCCCATGGGGTGGCGGTATACACGGGGCACCGTGAAGCTGACCCAATTGGGCAAGCGGGACCATCTGTACATCCCCACCTATCCCGTGGTAAGCCCCAAGATCACCGACGGTATGGTATTGAACTCCGCCGGGACCACGGAGCAGGTCTTCGACTGCATCACGTTGATCGGCAACTGGGAGCATCTGTGGCGTCAGCAGAACTTCTCCACCACCCCGGTATCCAGAAACTATCTGGAGCTGCCGCAGGATACCATGACGGAAGCCCAGAAGATCCTGCTGGACCATAAGGTGGCGGCCGGGGACACGGTGGCCACCGCCAAAGCGATCGGGCAGTTCGTGGAAGCTTCCGCCCGGTATGATCTGCAGACCCAGCGGATGCCCCAGGACCGGAAGGATCTGGCCATCTGGTTCCTTCAGGAGGCGGACCGGGGCTATTGTGTCCACTTTGCCACTGCTGCTACGGTGCTCCTCCGGGCTGCCGGGATCCCTGCCCGGTATGTGGAGGGGTATCTGGTGCAGGCGCAGGAGGGCCGGGTCAGTCTGGTCCGGGAAAGCGCCGCCCATGCATGGACGGAGTATTATGTGGATGGGGTGGGCTGGATGATCCTGGACGCCACCCCCGGCAGTGCGGTGGCTCCCACGGAGCCCACCGAGACCACCGAGGTGACCCAGCCGGAGACCACCGAGCCTACCCAGCCGGAGACCACGGCGCCCACCCAGCCTTCGGCCACCCGGCCCACGGAAAGCGTGCCGGTGGTGACCACGCCGGGGCCTGCGGAGCCTCAGGCGCAGGGGCCGGTATGGCTGTTGCCCCTTCTGAAGGGTGTGCTGAGCTTCCTTTTGTGGACCGGCGGTCTGACCGGCCTGGCGGTGGGGCAATGGTATCTGCGGCGGAAGCGCCTTCTGGACCGGATGCGCCGGGGGAAGGTCAACGCCCAGGCGCTGGCCCGGTATCGGGAGTGC
>JAFNXT010000205.1 GCA_017378975.1 Oscillospiraceae bacterium | reverse complement strand
GTTGGACAGCCATCTGATCGGCGATGACCAGATGGGCTGGTCCATGCTGACCGGTTCCCACCTGCTCCAGCGCCGCTTCGCCCCGGACGAGGGCGAACGGGACACGGCACTCTTCGACCTGAAAAACGGCACCCGGGCCGACCTGAAGGACTACGGCTTCACAGACTGTGCCTTCGGCTCCGTTTGGCTCCCCGACGAGCAACTGATCCTGGGCTTTTATGAGGAGGGGGACTATTTCTACCCCGTGCTCATGGACCCCAAAGCCATGACCTTCACCGAAGGCCCGGCCCCCACCGCCGACGACTGGACGGCGCTGGTGGATGGAGACCTACTGAGCCGCTGGGAGCAGACCGTAGCAGGTCCCACGCTGGCCCCGGCCCTTGATGCCGTCCGCCGGACAGCGGACCGGCTCCAGCAGACCTACGGCATCACCGTCCGTCTGGCGGAGCAGACCGCCCTCCCCTGCCGGTACGCCGGCCAGACCGCCGAAGCGTTGACGGATCCTGCCGCCATCTCTGCGGCCCTGACCACGCTGGAGCAGGAGCTGGCGAAATACCCGGCAGACTTCTTCGATCCCTTCCGGAACTCCGCCGGAGAAGGCGGCCTGTGCA
Organism: Oscillospiraceae bacterium; assembly: GCA_017378975.1. Lineage (GTDB taxonomy): Bacteria > Bacillota > Clostridia > Oscillospirales > Oscillospiraceae > Faecousia. The sequence continues at coordinate 2,720 of JAFNXT010000205.1, read as the reverse complement.
TCAGCCTCACCGGCAAGCTCACCGGAGACCTGAGCCCCACAGGCTTCTGCCGCCTGATCCGTGACCGGATCGAGATCGGCGTGGACGGCACATCTCTTGGCCTGCCCCAGACGATCCACCACGAGATCTGGCACGCCATCGAGACCCGGCTGTCCTCCGACACCTTCGACATTCCCCAGTGGTCCGCCTGCAACCCGAAAGGCCATACCTACTACGACCAGTACGACATGGGCTACAACGCCCTGACCCGCTGGACCTGGACCCATGGCGGCTCGGACCCGATCCACTTCGTGGACCCCTACGCCCGGATCAATGCCGGCGAAGACCGTGCCAAGCTCTGGGAGATGGTCATGACCATCGACACCGCCGCCCTTCGGTCCTCCGCCCCCATCGCCCAGAAGCTGGCCATCATGGAGCAAACCATGCAGACCACCTTCCCGGCCGTATCCTTACCATGACCAGCATCCCGTAGGGTGGGGGCTTGCCCCCGCCGGTGCCCTTGCTCTGCAAGGGCACATCATTTTCCCACCCAAAGGAGCCTCCCATGAAAGCAGACCTCCATATGCACATGGTCCTCGACGGCGTAGACTGGAAGGCCGCCATCACCCGGCACCAGCCCAGCCCGGACCTGCCCTTCATCCATAACGCCCTGCGTACCTACCGTGACCGGGGCTTCACCTACCTCCGGGACGGCGGCGACCGCTGGGGCGTGGGTGCGGCGGCCCGTGCCATCGCCCCGGACTACGGCATCACCTACCGTACACCGCTGGCGCCTTTGTGCCTGAAGGGCCACTACGGCAGCTTCATCGGCACCACCTACGGGGACCTGAAGGAGTACGCCCACCTTGTGAGCGGTCTTCGTGCCAAAGGCGGCGATTTCGTGAAGATCATGATCTCCGGTCTCATGGACTTCCACCGCTGTGGTGTCCTGACCGAGGACCCCCTCCCTCCGGATCTCATCCGGGAGCTGATCCACATCGCCCACGAGGAAGGCTTCGCCGTCATGGCCCACGCCAACGGCGCCCGGACCGTGGAAGCCGCCGCCTCCGCCGGGGTGGACTCCGTGGAGCACGGGGCCTATCTGGACTGTGATGCCCTCGCCGCCATGAAAGAGAACGGCACCGTCTGGGTCCCCACCCTGTCCACGGTGGCGAACCTCCGGGGCACCGGCCGGTTCCCGGAAGACGAAGTCCAAAAGATCCTCCGGACCGCGCTGGAGAACGTCCGGCGCTTTGCCCACATGGGCGGCCTGATCGGCTGTGGCACCGACGCCGGTGCCTGGTCCGTCCCCCACGGCACGAGCTCCGAATACGACCTGCTGGAAACGACCCTCGGCCCCACCGCCGACCAGATCCTCACCCAAGCCGCCGACACCATCATCTCCCGTTTCTGACCGAAAACGCTCTGTAGGGCGAGGGCATGCCCTCGCCGGTGGTTTCGCCCCGGCGAAACCACTTCGCCGCAAGGCGAACATCCACGATGCGCAGTCCTCCCGGACCGCGACGGCGAAGGCATGCCTTCGCCCTAACATCCCACGATCTCCCGCCAAACAGAAACGCCTCCGGATCCCCGGAGGCGTTGTTGCTTTTTATCGGGTTCTATAATAAATGTTGGGGTCATGTGTTGAGCCTGACCCCCAACATTTATTATAGAACCTCCTTTATTTGATCAACCACTGATAGTCCTGCCGACAGTCCACGACCCAGTCCACATAGACCGTATCGTCTTTGATCTGGTACAGCACAAGGAACCAGTTTTCCACATACAGCTTATGGTACTTGTTGGCCGGGATATAGTTCTCGTTGAAAAAGGGATACCGCTGGGGCATCTCCTGCAAAGAGCGAAGCTCCTCCAGGAATCGTATTTTCAACTTCACTGCCGCAGGCTTATTGACCTGCGCCAGAAATCGGATGTGCATCCCCAGCATCTGCCTGGCACGGTCCGAGATGATGACCTGATATCGCATACGTCACCCCTCATCCAGAGCTCCGTCAAGAAAGCTTTCCAGCTCCTCGATGGTGCATCCCCGACGGCCAGCCGCCCGGTCTTCTTCCACCGCAAGCAGGTCTTCCCGAAGCTGGAGCATCTTTTCTCTGCGGACGAAACTTTCGATATCCATGATGACCAGGTCGCCTTCGCCGTTTTTGGTCAGATACACCGGCGTTTGGGTCTTGCGGCACAGCTCCGCGATCTCATTGTAGTTCTGCCGAATGGCAGCAGAGGGACGGATCAACATAACAACGCCTCCTTATAGTCAAATCTTAACCATATTATATCTAAATATAGCTACGTTGTCAACAAGAAAGCGACCTCCCACCGTCTATAGCAAAAAGGACCTCCAAACCGGAGGTCCTTTCGTTATATTTCCTTAGAACTCGCACTTCTTGGCGATATAGTCGCGCAGCTGGCTGATCGGGATACGGACCTGCTCCATGGTGTCACGGTCACGGACGGTGACGCAGTCGTCGGCAGGAGTCTCCTCATCGCCCACGGTCTGGAAGTCCACGGTGATGCACAGGGGGGTGCCGATCTCGTCCTCACGGCGGTAACGCTTGCCGATGGAACCGGCATCGTCGAAGTCCACCATGAAGTCCTTGCGCAGCATCTTGTAGATCTCCTCAGCCTTGGGGGACAGCTTCTTGCTCAGAGGCAGGACAGCAGCCTTGAAGGGAGCCAGAGCGGGATGCAGACGCAGCACGGTACGGATGTCGGGGTTGCCC
>JAFNXT010000204.1 GCA_017378975.1 Oscillospiraceae bacterium | reverse complement strand
GCTACCGGTATCGAGACCTTCCTGGGCGTCGATCCCTACTCCAAGGGCTCCGAGGAAGTCACCCGCCTGCTGCAGGGCGAGGATGGCGTGAACCAGTGGGTCGAGGCCAAGTTCGTGGTCGATACCGACATCGAGAGCCTGGGCGACAAGATGATCGCCTGCATCGAGGCCAAGCGCGCCGCTCTGGGCATCTAAACAATATCGCCTGTCATCGAGAGCCGACGAAGGCTCCCCTTGAGGGGAGCTGTCAGCGAAGCTGACTGAGGGGTGTTGCTGATGATCTGCATCGCAGATCATCAGTCGATCCGCACAGCGGATCGATCACCCTTCCGCCCCTTCGGGGCACCTTCCCTCAAGGGAAGGCATGGGCCGATGACAGCAGGATTCGAGGTTTTTATGAAAGTAGCCATCACCGGTAAGGGCGGTGTGGGTAAGACCACCCTGTCCTCTACTCTGGCCCGGCTCTATGCCGACGAGGGCCGTACGGTCCTTGCCGCCGACGTGGATCCCGATGCCAATCTGGGTCTGGCTCTGGGCCTGACGCAGGAAGAGGTGGACCGGATCATCCCCATCTCCAAGATGCGGGACCTTGCCAAGGAGCGTACCGGTGCCAGCGATGATAACCGGTTCTACAAGCTCAACCCCTATGTGGCCGACATCCCTGAGAAGTTCGCCAAGACCATCAACGGCGTGAAGCTGCTGGTGATGGGCACCGTGGACGTGGGTGGCACCGGCTGTGTCTGTCCGGAGCACGTGATGCTCAAATCCATCCTCTCCGCCCTGACCTACCGCAAGAACGATGTGGTGATCATGGATATGGAGGCGGGTCTTGAGCATCTGGGCCGTGGTACCGCCGCCAACATGGATGAATTCATCGTGGTGATCGAGCCGGGTGCCCGTTCCGTCCAGACCTACCGCAACGTCAAGCGGTTGGCCCAGGATCTGGGCGTGCGCCGGGTCCGTGTGGTGGCCAACAAGGTCCGGGACAGCAAGGACGAGGACTTCGTCCGGGGCGCGATCCCCGCGGAGGACCTGCTGGGCATCATCCACTACAACACCGAGGTCATCGACGCGGACCGCAACGGCGAGTCCCCCTATGACTACAGCCCCACCGTGATCGATGAGATCCGGAGGATCAAAGCGGTCCTTGACCGTGAAGACTGATCCACATAATGATCCCCTAAATTCATACAGGAGGAATATACTGTGACACTTTTTGACAGAGTTTTTGGCGGTAACGACTACAATTATGAGCGTACCGTAGCCGCCATCGATGCAGCCATCGCCGCCAACGGCGAGAGCTGTGCGGTGTCCTTCCCCGGCACCGCTTACTCCCTGCCCTGCTACTATGGCATCACCGGCGTGAAGATCACCAACCTGGGTGAGATGAAGGCCGCCATGGAGACCATCAAGGGCATGATGGGCCGGAACAAGCGTCTGCAGGACGTGTTCGACAGCGGCGTGGCTTCTGCCCTGTGCGCTGAGTTCCTGGAGGCTCTGAAGTACCTGAACGGTGCCGAGCCCTACGCTGAGCCCGAGATGGGCCACCTGACCGATGCCTTCGTCCGTAATCTGGGCGTGCCGCTGGTCACCGGTGACATCCCCGGCGTGGCCGTCATCATCGGCGGTGCCGAGGATC
>JAFNXT010000203.1 GCA_017378975.1 Oscillospiraceae bacterium | reverse complement strand
TTCTCCTTTTGGAAAAGACACCGCCCCGGAAGGAGCGGTGCTGCAAGAATTTGGGGATCAGGCTTTTTTCTCCAGCTCCCGGTTGATGAGCGTCACCAGCCGTTCACTGAGGATCGCCATGGATTCGATATGTACTTTATGACCGGCGACGAACAGGGTCATAGAATCCTGATTTTTGCGCAGTCCCTGGATGTCGGAGAACGAATAGGTATGGGTATTTCCGAACATGGTGGTGTAGGTGAACCGGTCCTCTGAGATCACATGGATGGTCTGGTTTTTCCAGCAAAGTAAGGCAAAGACACCAAACACGATGCCAAGGATCGCACAAACGACTGCCCATATTGCAAATCTGAAAATTGCAAACAGCGTACAGGCGATACCTCCGGCTAAAAAGACGATGGCCATCGCCAGAAGCGTATCGCCACGTTGGCCTATGGGATCTTCTGACGATGACCAGTTTTTTTACTTGACAAATGCATCGCAGTGCGATATGATAAGCACAACGATACATCGAGGTACGATATATCGAACTGCGTTTTGAATGGAGGGGCGTTATGGATGCGCATACACGGAAGGTCTATGTCCCGATGACGGAGACGGGCTTTTACATTTTGTTTTCTTTGCAAAAGCCCAACCATGGTTACGGCGTGGTGCAGACGGTGGAACGGCTCACAGATGGGCAGATCCGTCTGGCGCCGGGGACCATGTATGGCAGTCTTTCAAAAATGGAGAAGGACGGTCTGATCCGGTTCCTTCGGGAGGAAGAAAAAAGAAAGATCTACATCATCACGGAACTGGGGCAGGAGGTCCTGGAGCTGGAATTGAAACGGATCGAACGATTGTACAGGACAGCAAAGGAGGGGCTTTGATATGAAGACTAAGACGGAATTGAAATGGTTCTCGATCTTCGACCATCAGAAGGAAGAGTGGTATCTTCGGAGGATGCATCAGAATGGGTGGCGCTTCGTGAAGGTCAGTGGTCTACTATATTATTTTGAGGCGTGTATGCCGGAGGATGTGATCTATCGTTTGGATTTTCCCGGGGATGTAGCAGGCTCCAAGGGCGAATATCTGGATCTGTTCCGCGACTGTGGTTGGACCTATCTACAGGACTTCGCCGGTTACTGTTACTTCAGAAAGCCGGTGTCGGAGATGGATGGGGAGGAGGAGATCTTCAGCGATGACAGTTCCCGGATCGCGATGCTGGAACGGGTGTATCAGAGACGGATGCTCCCGATGCTGGTGGTGTTCTTTGCGGTGCTCTTGCCGCAGTTCATCAGCAATATGTCCCATGGAAGATATGTGTTGTCGGCGATCCTCGGGGGCTTCTTGGTCTTCTATACTGCGATCTTCGTTTATTGTGGAGTGCGGTATCATCAGCAGAAGAAATAATGAACGACTGGTATGTAGCTGGAAGTCCGGTGTTTAACATACCCAATAACAAATGAACGACTCGTATAGGTAGGATATCACGGTCTCCTTACCAGATACGAGTCGTTTCATTTATGTGATCGAACCGCTGGGTACGGAACCGTACGCACGGTGGTGTGAGAGGACGGGGCT
>JAFNXT010000202.1 GCA_017378975.1 Oscillospiraceae bacterium | reverse complement strand
GCCCGTGGCTTTGATCGGCAGATCCGGATACAGATAGCCATTGACAGCGTCACCGATACCGATGTCATCCGAGTCGCCGTTGCTGTTGTAGAACAGGACATTGAAGAAGGTGTCCCAGTAGCCCGCCATCTGACCGTTCAGACACTGGAAGAACGCCTGACCCGGCGCGGCCGTTTGGATCGTATGAGAGCACCGGGCGAAGTGGGCACCGCTGGCGTTTTTATCCAGATTTCCGTTGGCCAAACGCTGGTGCATCTCTCCGGTCAGGTTATAGAGGCGGGTGGGCCACTTGTGGGGCTCATCACAGAAGAAGGAATTCGCGCCGATGTCCACCTGCGTCGCGTTACCGTTCGCGTCGGTCACGATCTCTGTGGCGCCCCTGAAGTTTTCCAGGATCTCGTCGGTCTCGCCGATCAGATACTGGGACCAGGCCTCCGTCAGGGAACGGCCGGAGAAGTAGTTGTACTGCATGGCAGCGCCGTCGGACATGAAGATACAGACGACCTCACGGTCCAGACCCTTCGCCAGGTTCGCGTCCTGACGGGCCTTGGCCAGCCGGTACGCCGTCTCCAGACCCACGTCGTAGTTGGTACCAAGCAGCATACCGTTCTGCTTGTTCAGGTTCTCCAGAAGGCTGCCGGCGCCGGGATCGATCATCGTGCCGTTGCCCATCAGGTCGATGGAATCCACATCCTGGAACGCATCCGCATCCACCTTGCCGGAGCCGGTATAGACCATGGGATCACGCTTACCATGATAATAGTACTCGTCGGTCCTGTACTTGTTGACGTTCAGCACGAAGGGCTGAGAGAAGAAATGACTCTTGCTGCCCTCGATCTTGCTGGCCTCATCATCCCTGCCCAGAATGAAGTTCAGCTGGTTGGCGGGCTCCCATGGGATGTCGCTGTTCGCACCGGAGCCGGGGCTGCGATCACCGTCAGCGTCCAGGAAGGGCCAACCACGGTAATCCGTATCCGCCACAGCCTTGTTGAACTCATAGTGATCCAGATCACCAAAGTCCGCGATGGCGATACGAACATCCGCGTCGTTCCGCTTCAGCGTTTCGACCATCTCCACCAGAGATTCCTCAAGCGCATACAGACGGGTCTGAGGCCATACGGTCCTGTCGAACCAGCCATTCACCTCATTCTGCTGCGGCGTGGTATTGTTCTTGGTCTGGCCGTCAGGGTTCCAGGGGGAGCCTGTCAACTCTACGCTGCCGTCCGTGGCATAGCGCATGGAACTGGACAGGTCCACGATGAAGATCAGATCCACAGGCTTCTGGTCCTCTCTCTGAGGGAGCGTCCTTTCGTCGATGCGTCACTCCCCCAGTCACGCTGTTCCCGTGACAGCCCCCTCACCGAGGGGGCTAAGACGGCTCCACCGCTTCGCGCGATAAACCCTGTCTTCGGGAGGAGGGCGAAGCCCGACGTGGCAAACTCCGAAGCTTTCGGGCATTCTTCAGTACGATACCAAAAAACAGGCACCGCCGAAGCGGTGCCTGCATTTTGTTATGGACAGATCTTAGTGGATAGCGCCACCGTTGAAATCGTCCTCGGTCTCGATCTTATCGCCGATACCGCTGGTGGTGATGATGTCCTCGCACTCGAAGGCGATGACTTCCATCTCAGGATTCTCGTAGAAAGTCTTCATCAGATAGTTCTCCTTTCGGGAAGATCAGGTCCAGTCGTCGCAGACATAGATGGAGCGGATCGTATGGGTAGAAACAGTACCGTCCATCTCTTCCCACAGAACAAGGACCTCGATCTCAGTCTCGAAATACTCGGCGGTCAGGCCGGCGATGGTGTAGGTGACCAGATAGCCGTCCTTACCGAAGACATCGTTACAGGTCAGGGTCTCGCCGTTGGCCTTGATGGCCTCGTAAACGGTCTGGCACTCCAGAGTGGTGCGCTCGCCGTTGATGGTGACCTCGAAAGACACGTTGGCGTAATCCAGAGTCTCGACGTAGGTGATCAGTCGCAGATCCACGGTCTCGGACTCGGCGGAAGCGCCGGCGTTCAGCTGCCACTTGACGGACTTAGCACCCTCGACAGGGTAAGCCTCGACATCGCAGCCGATCTCGGTGGTCTCCTCGTTGAAGGTGATGGTGACATCGGAAGCGGACTTGACCACGACAGTCAGGTTGCCCTCACCGTAGCCATAGGAGGGAGTCTCCCAGGAACCGGTGGTGACCTTGTACTCGTAGGTGCCGCGGGCCACGTTCTCGAAGGTGATGGACCAGACGCCCTCAGAGACCTCGGTCATCTTGTTGGCAGCGGGATCCCACTCCACACCGCACAGACCGGCGGAACCGGCCACGTAGTACTCGTACTCCACGGGCACGGGGGGCTCGGGCTCACCGATGCCGGAACCGGAAGCGGTCAGGGTGAAGTTCTCAACGTCCAGCACGAAGGTCACATCGCAAGCGGTGACGATGGTGACGGAAGCGTTGACATCGGGGCAGGACCAGGTCCAGTCCTCGATGGCGGCCTTGTACTCGTAGGTGCCGGGCTCCAGAGACAGGGTCACGGAGTAGCAGCCGTTGCCGTCGTTCGTCATGGGAGCGGAGGTATCCCAGCCGTTCATGTCGCCACGCAGGTAGTAGACGGTCTCCACGGGCACGGGGGGCTCGGGCTCACCGATGCCGGCGCCGGCCACAGCGATGGCGTTGTCGGACAGGCCGAAGGTGATGGTGACATCGCAGGCGGAGGTGACGGTGAAGGTCACGTTGTCCTCGCCGTTGCCGATCCACTGAGCGGAACCGTCGGTACCGACCTTGACCACCTTGAACTCGTAGTCACCGGCGGCGACAGAGTTGTAGGTGATGGTAGCGGTATCGCCGGAAACGGTCATCTCGTTGTTGGTGTCGGTGTAGTTCCACTCGGAACCGCACAGGCCGGCGGAACCGGCGACCACGTAGGTGTAGGTGACCTCAACGGGATCCTTGATCTCCAGGGGGCCCCAGGAAGCGGTGGCCACGGAGTACATGATGTCGCTGCCGGAGGGCAGGGTCAGGTCAGCGGTCTGGCCGCCGGCGCCGTTGAAGATCAGGCCGGTCAGGTCACCGGGGACGCTGGCGGAGTAGACGTTGCCCTCGTAGGCAGTCATGGCGTTGCCGGGCCAGGCAGCGGAGTTCTCCACGGAGCTGCCCCACCAGTAAGCGTTGGGGGTGCCCCAGGAAGCGGGAGCCTCAACGTAAACGGTGATATAGGGGATCTCGGGCTCTTCCACGACACCGGTGTAGGGACCCCAGGTCTTGGAAACGTAGTTGAACTGCACGTTGCTGTCGGTGGGCATGACCAGGTCAGCGGACTGAGTGCCGCTGCCGTTGTTGAAGATGACGTTGCCGGCATCAGAGGGGACCTCATAATACCAGATGCCATCAGCGCCCTTGGTCATGGCCTCGCCGGGCCAGCCGGGGTTGTTGGCAGAGCTGCCCCACCAGTAGACATAGCAGGCAGACCAGCCAGAGGGAGCGGCGCAATACAGGGTAGTAGTGTCCGCGGCGAAGACTGCCATAGGCAGCACAGCCAGGACCATTGCCAGGCACAGCAGGATGCTGACCAGGCGCTTGTTGGTTGCTTTCATTGTGTTTCCTCCTTGTTGATTTATCAGGGTATGACCTTACCTATTATAATTCATATCATCAAAATTGGAAAGTGGCATTTTAACAAAATATGAACCTATTTTTTGTACAGAATGCCAAACATCTGTCAATGTTTCCGATCATGCATCGCCGTCATCCACCGGCTCCCCCGGATACCACGCAGGCTTCTGCGCCAGAGCGTCGCAGCCGTCGAAAATGCCGTCCATATCGCTGACCTTCGACACGTCCCAATCCGCCCCCTCCAGAGAGGACAGCGCGGTACAGCCCGCGAACATCTCACGCATGGAGGTCACCTCCCCGGTGTGGAGCTTCTCCAGTCCTTCCACGGTCACGAGGGTCGACATGCCCCGGAACCATCCGGCGGTGGACTTGGGATACAGCTCCTCCATGATCACCACCTTGGTCACCGCCACATCCGTCTCCAGCTTCCACTCATGGCTCTGGCCGCAGTGGATCTGACCGCCCAGAGAGACCTCCCGCAGATCACAGGACGGCTCCTGCTCCTCAAACGCCTCGATGGGGACGGTGGCAAGATAGACGGTATCACCGAAGGCCGTGGCATACACCGGAGTATACGGTGCACCCTGCGTCTCCACCGGCTGTGTGGCGATGGTCATGATCGGCTTGTCCGGACGGCTGGGTGCCGTGGGTCTGGGGTCTATCTCCTCCTTGCAGGCGCAAAGGCCCAAACAAAGCGCCGCCGCCAACACACCGGCCCCGACCTTTCTGATATCCATGGAAGATCCCTCCTCATCCTATGTACTGGATGCCCATAACATATCATCCGGACACCCTTTTTGTCAACCGATGTACCAAAAACCCTGTCATCACGAGGACCTCTCCAGCTTTGACGTTGACAACGCAACATCTTGTGCTATAATAGACCCATCCCCCACCGAAAGGAGCTGGCCCCGATGCTTGACCGATTCGACCGATTCACCTCCGCGATCTTCTCGATCCACCGGAGCATCCAGAAGATCCAGCGGCAGGAGATGGCCAAATACGGCCTGAAGGGTGCCGCCACCCAGTATCTGCTGGCCATGGCCCGCCATCCCGAAGGGATCACCGCCGCGACCCTGTGTGAAGTTTGTGACCGGGACAAAGCCGGTGTCTCCCGGACCCTGAGCCAGATGGAAGATCAGGGACTGATCCGCCGCACCGGCGGCGATACTCCTTACCGGGCCCTGCTGACCCTCACCGACACTGGGGCCCAGATCGCCCGTTCCGTGAGCCAAAAAGCCGCCACAGCCGTGGCATTGGCAGGCAAGGAGCTGGACGAGGACCGGCGCCAGGACTTCTACCGTATACTGCAGATCCTGGAGACCCAACTGGACGCCCTGTCCGACCGTGGTCTCCCTGACGAGATATGAGGAGCATCACCACATGGAAGTAAAGATCATCATCGATTCCACCGCCGACACCACCCCCGCCGTCCGTGAAAAATGCGGCATCGTCCCCTTGACCGTGGCCTTCGGCACCGAAGAGTACATCGATGGCGTGACCATCGATCACGCCACCTTTTACGAGAAACTGACCGCAGGCGATGTGTTGCCCACCACCAGTCAGGCCGCCCCCGAGGCCTTCGCCCAACGATTCCGCCAGGTCGTGGAGGCCGGTCAGCAGGCGGTGGTCATCACCGTATCCTCCCAGCTCTCCGGCACCTACCAAAGCGCCATGATCGCCGCCATGGACTTCCCCGGGAGCATCTTCGTGGTGGACTCCCTGAACGTAGCCATCGGCACCGGCATTTTGGCAGAGCTGGCCGTGGCGCTGGCCGAGCAGGGTCTCCCTGCCGACCAGATCGCGGAGCGGCTCACCCGGGAGCGTGAGAAGATCCGGCTGTTCGCCGTACTGGATACGCTGGAATACCTGAAACGGGGCGGCCGGATCTCCAAGACCGCGGCCTTCGCCGGAGAATTGCTTTCGATCAAACCTCTGGCCTGCATCCGGGAGGGCAAGATCCAGCTTCTGGGCAAGGCCCGTGGCCTGAAGCAGGCCAACACCATGCTAGCCTCCCAGATCCGGGAAGCCGGAGACGTGGACTTCAGAAAGCCCCTGCTGATGGGCTATACCGGCCTGAGCGATGCTTCGCTGGAAAAGTTCGCACAGGACAATGCCGATCTGTGGCAGGAACGCACATCCCCCATCCACCGTGCCACCATCGGCAGCGTGATCGGCACCCACGCCGGCCCCGGCGCCTTCGCCGTGGCTTTCTTCAAAAAATGACAGGAGGTCCTATCATGGATGGACAGTTCTCCCGCACCGCCGCCCTGCTGGGCGAAGATTCCCTTGACCGTCTCCGGTCCGCCCGTGTGGCGGTGTTCGGTCTGGGCGGCGTCGGCGGCTACGCCGTGGAAGCCCTTGCCCGGTCCGGCATCGGCACCTTGGACCTTTTCGACCATGACACCGTGAGCCTGACCAACATCAACCGCCAGATCCTGGCCACCCACGACACGGTAGGCATGCCCAAAGCGGAAGCGGCAAAACACCGTGTCCGGGCGATCTGTCCGGACACGGTGGTGAACGCTCACTGTGTATTCTTCCTGCCGGATACCGCGGACCGCTTCGATCTTTCGGTCTATGACTATATCATCGACGCGATCGACACCGTCACCGGCAAGCTGTGTATCATCACCCGCGCCATAGAGGCCGGGGTGCCGGTGATCAGCTGTATGGGCACCGGCAACAAGCTGGATGCCACCGCTCTGCAGGTGGCGGACATCTCAAAGACCAGCGGCTGTCCTCTGGCCCGGATCATGCGAAAAGAGCTCCGCAAGCGTGGGATAGATCACCTGAAGGTGGTATACTCTACAGAAGAAGCCCTGTCCCCGGCAGGCACGGATCAGGAGGCCGCCGCCCTCGGCAAGCGGACCATCCCCGGGAGCACCGCATGGGTCCCCGGTGCCGCCGGTCTGATCCTGGCAGGCGAGGTCATCCGGGATCTTTCGAGATCACGGTGAGCTGCTCCGGCGTGGCACGGGTCTTGAACTGGAGCTCCTGATGCTTGATGCTGACGGTGGTACCGGGCGCGATGGACCGGGTGATGAAGGCGTTGGAGCCGATCACACAGTCGTGACCGATCACCGTATCGCCGCCCAAAATGGAAGCACCGGCGTAGATCGTCACGTTGTCCTCGATGGTAGGATGACGACGCTTGCCCCGCAGGCTCTGACCGCCACGGGTGGAGAGTGCGCCCAGTGTCACGCCCTGATACAGCTTCACGTTCTCTCCGATCACCGTGGTCTCGCCCACCACGATGCCGGTGCCGTGGTCGATGAAGAAGAACTTGCCCACGGTCGCGCCGGGATGCAGATCGATGCCCGTGACGCTGTGGGCGTGCTCGGTCATCATCCGGGGGAGCATAGGCACCCCCAGCGTATACAAAACATGGGCCAACCGGTACACGGTGATGGTGAAGAGGCCCGGATAAGAGAAGATCACCTCATCCTTGCCGGTGGCGGCAGGGTCGCCGTCATAGGCGGCTTGCAGATCCGTATCCACCATGGCCCGGACCTGCGGGATCTGCCGGAAGAACTCCACGCACAGATCCTCGGCCCTGGCCCGCGCGGCTTCCGGCGTCATGCCGTCGCCCTGGAACACCAGCACCATCTGCTCCGTCAGATTGTAGGCCACGTCCTCGATCAGTAGCGACAGATTGTGCTTGACGTTGTAGCCACGGTAATTCTTGTCCCGGAAATAGCCGGGGAAGATGATCCTTCTCAGCTTCCCGATCAGCTCCACCACCACATCCCGGTCCGGATGCCGATAGATATCGACCTTATCGATATCCCGACCCAGCTTCTGGTCATCCACGATGGCATCCACCACATCCTGGATCTTCTTCTCAAAATCAAACATAGGATCCCCTCCGATCGGATCGTAGGGCGGGGGCTTGCCCCCGCCGCCGCAGATCCTCCGGATCTGCGGGCAAAACATCTGCATCGCATCATCTGACGATGTGGCCTCGCCAAAGGCGAGACCACCGGCAGGGGCAAGCCCCTGCCCTACTGATACCTTCACTGGCCTTTTCCCTTATCAGGCAACGTTTCCTACTTTATACCATGCCCCATCCTATGCTGTCAATCCACAAGGAGGTACTTTTATGGAGAACATTTGTCGTTCCGTGGACGAACTTATGGGCAATACGCCCATGCTGGAGCTTTGCAACATCCAAAAGGAGCTGTCCCTGCCGGCACGGATCCTTGCCAAGCTGGAGTATCTGAACCCTGCCGGATCCGTGAAGGACCGGGTGGCCAAAGCCATGATCGACGACGCGGAGCGCCGTGGGCTCCTGCCCCCCGGCGGCACGATCATCGAGCCCACCTCCGGCAACACCGGCATCGGCCTGTGCGCCGTGGCGGCGGCCCGTGGCTACCGGGCCATGATCGTCATGCCCGACTCCATGAGCGCCGAGCGGATCGCCCTGATGAAGGCCTACGGTGCCGAAGTGGTCCTGACCCCCGGTGCCGAAGGCATGACCGGAGCCATCGCCAAAGCCGAAGCGCTGGCCCAGAGGATCCCCGGCAGCTTCATCCCCGGTCAGTTCGACAACCCGGCCAACGCCCGGGCCCACTTCGACACCACTGGCCCGGAGATCTGGCGTGATACCGACGGCAAGGTGGACATCTTCATCGCCGGCATCGGCACCGGCGGCACCATCACCGGCACCGGACGCTATCTGCGCGGACGGTCCTCCCAGATCCAGATCATCGGCGTAGAGCCCTCCCGGTCTCCCGTGCTGTCCGGCGGCATCGCCGGGAAGCACGGTCTGCAGGGCATCGGTGCCGGCTTCATCCCCGGAGTGCTGGATACCGGCATCTACGACCGGGTGATCCCCGTCACCGAGGAAGCCGCCTGCGCCGCCGCCCGGCTCCTGGCCCGGAAGGAAGGCATCCTCTGCGGCATCTCCTCCGGTGCCGCCCTCAGTGCCGCCATGGAGCTGGCCCGCCAGCCGGAGAACGAAGGCAAGACCATCGTGGTCCTCCTCCCCGACACCGGCGACCGCTACCTCTCCACCGACCTGTTCGAATAATGAAAAGTTTGTCATCGCGAGGAGGCCCTGTCAGGGCCGACGTGGCGATCCCCGAAAGATAGGACGCAGTATAAGCCGTCTTTTCCGAAACCTCAGGGGATCGCCGCGTCGCTACGCTCCTCGCGATGACTTCGTTTTTGACACGTTCTCCCCTCCAACAAGGGCCGGAAATGATTGACGAACGCCCCGGATCGATATATAATTTCTGTTGATACCAACCCCTATGATACAGGAGGATCTATAATATGCGTTTCGTTTACGGAAAACAGGATATGCGCTCTCTGGAACGGGCACAGGAGAACGGCTTCCTGCTGACCAACGGACTGGGCGGCTATTCTTCGGTGATGGCCGGCTTCGCCGTGCCCCGGTGCGATCAGGGCATCCTTGTGGCGGCTGTGAAGGCCCCCAACGTGCGGATCAACATGGTC
>JAFNXT010000201.1 GCA_017378975.1 Oscillospiraceae bacterium | reverse complement strand
TGATCCACGCCGGCCCCTTCGCCAACATCGCTATCGGCCAGTCCTCCGTCATCGCTGACCGTCTGGCTCTGAAGCTGTTCGACTACCATGTCACCGAGTCCGGCTTCGCTGCCGATATCGGCTTCGAGAAGTTCTGGAACGTCAAGACCCGTCTGTCCGGCCTGACTCCCAACGTCTCCGTCCTGGTCGCCACCGTCCGCTCCCTGAAGATGCACGGCGGCGGCCCCAAGGTCACCCCCGGCGCACCCCTGCCCAAGGAGTACAAGGAGGAGAACCTGGAGCTGCTGGAGAAGGGTACCTGCAACCTGTTCCACCACGTTGCTACCATCCAGAAGTCCGGCATCACCCCCGTGGTCTGCATCAACCGCTTCTACACCGATACCGACGCTGAGGTCGCTCTGCTGAAGAAGCTGTGCGCCGAGCGTGGTGTCCGTTGCGCCGAGTCCAACCACTGGCGTTTCGGCGGCGAGGGTGCCGCTGAGCTGGCTCAGGTCGTCGTCGAGGCCTGCGAGGACAAGAACGAGGTCAAGTTCCTGTACGATCTGGATATGCCCCTGCGTCAGCGCGTGGAGCGGATCGCCAAGGAAGTCTACGGCGCCGACGGCGTGGACTGGGCTCCTCTGGCCACCGAGAAGGCTCAGCGCTTCGAGTCCGATCCCAAGTACGCTGATTACTGCACCATGATGGTCAAGACCCACCTGTCCCTGTCCGACGATCCCACCAAGAAGGGCGTGCCCACCGGCTGGAGACTGTTCGTCCGTGACATCCTGGAGTACGGTGGCGCTAAGTTCCTGTGCCCCATGGCCGGTACCATCTCCATGATGCCCGGCACCGCCGCCGATCCCGCCTACCGTCGTGTGGACGTGGACACCGAGACCGGCAAGGTCAGCGGCCTGTTCTAATTTCGTAAATCACATAAGCACAGGCGGCCCAGCCGCCTGTGCTTTCGTGGCATCTATGCCTAAGATACGAGATACACAGATACGAGATATGAGATATCCTGTATCGACCGGAATATCTCGTATCTCATATCTCGTATCTCATATCTGACGAACAATGGAGGAAACTTTTATGGATATGACTCTTGAGACTTGCCGCAAGTTCGTGGAGGTCCTGGCTTCTGACGCTCCCGCTCCCGGCGGCGGCGGCGCGGCGGCTCTGGTGGGTGCCATCGGCACCGCCCTGGGCAACATGGTGGGCAGCCTGACCGTGGGCAAGAAGAAGTACGCCGACGTGGAGGCCGAGATCATCGAGCTGAAGGCCAAGTGCGACGCGCTCCAGAAGGAGCTGCTGGATCAGGTGGAGGCCGACGAAGTGAACTTCCTGCCTCTGGCCAAGGCCTACGGCATCCCCAAGGACGATCCCGACCGGGACCGCGTCATGGAGGAAGCCACCATCATCGCCTGCTCCACCCCCATCAAGATCATGGAGCTGTGCTGTCAGGCCATCGACTACATCAAGGTCTTCGCCGAGAAGGGCAGCCGTCTTGCCGTGTCTGACGCCGGCTGTGGCGCCGTGATCTGCAAGGCCGCCCTGCAGGCCGCTTCCCTGAACGTGTTCATCAACACCAAGACCCTGAAAAACCGGGACGTGGCCGAGGACATGAACCGTCACGCCAACGTGATGCTCAACACCTACGGCCAGCTGGCTGACGAGATCTTCGTAAGCGTGAAGGCCGGCTTCGGGCAGTAAATAAACGCCTCAGAAATTGGAGATAACGTCATATTTAAGATATGAGATATGAGATACGAGATACGAGATATCCCGTTTTTTGCAATATCTCGTATCTCATATCTCGTATCTCGTATCTGAGGAATATCTGATTTGTAGTATTTGGAGGTTAATTTTATGGCAAAGCAACTGCTTGGCAAGGAAGTCAACGAGGCTCTGGTGGCGAACCTGCTGGAGCGTACCAACGCTCTGCGTGAGAAGGGCGTCGCCCCCACGCTGGGCATCGTCCGTGTGGGCGCCCGTCCCGACGATCTGAGCTATGAGAAGGGCGCGATCAAGAAGGCCGAGACCGTAGGCGTGGATGTGAAGGTCTTCGAGCTGCCTGAGGACGCTTCCCGTGAGGATGTGGAGGCCGTGATCGATCAGGTCAACGCCGACGCTTCCGTCCACGGTGTGCTGATGTTCCAGCCCTTCCCCGCCCATCTGCGTCCCTATCAGAGAGAGCTGTGCAACCGTCTGGACCCCAAGAAGGACATGGACTGCCTGACGGACCTGTCCAGCGCCGGTGTGTATCAGGGCCGCTCCGATCTGGGCTACGCCCCCTGCACCCCCTCCGCCTGCATGGAGATCCTGGACTACTACGGCATCGACTGCAAGGGCAAGTCCGCCGTGGTGATCGGCCGCAGTTTGGTGGTGGGCAAGCCTGCCGCCATGATGCTGATCGGCAAGAACGCCACCGTCACCGTCTGCCACACCAAGACCGTGGACACCGCCGCTGTCTGCCGTGAGGCCGACATCATCATCTCCGCCGCCGGTGTGCTGAACAGTCTGACCAAGGACTTCGTCCGCGAGGGCCAGATCGTGATCGACGTGTCCATGAACTGGAACCCCGAGAAGGTCACCTCCCGTGGCAAGGGCGGTATGTCCGGTGATGCCGTGTTCGAGGAAGTGGAGCCCATCGTGGCAGCCATCACCCCCGTCCCCGGCGGCGTCGGCGCCGTCACCACCACCGTGCTCATGAAGCACGTGGTCGAGGCCTGCGAGAAGGCCAACTGATGAAAAAAACGCTCCTGCCATCCGGCAGGAGCGCCAGTCTGTCGAAAAAGTCCAGCTTTAGCTGGGCTTTTTCTGCGTTATGTGATATAATAGTTCCGGGTGATGAAAGATGCTGGAACGCGGAAAAATGGAACGAGGAATCTTTGAAATTGTGGACACCGAAAGTCTGGTACCC
>JAFNXT010000200.1 GCA_017378975.1 Oscillospiraceae bacterium | reverse complement strand
GCTTCGCTGTGATAGGTGATGCGACGCGTTCCGCCCACGCACCGAAAGCGTGTATCACAGGCGAGACCTGCATCACGCACGAAGTGCGCTTCATGTTCCACGAGGAACGCATCACTCAAAAAAGTCCCTTTTGTCCGGTGGACAAAAGGGACTTTTTGTTGGTGGACGATATAGGACTCGAACCTATGACCTTCCGCACGTCAAGCGGATGCTCTAGCCAGCTGAGCTAATCGTCCGAACGCTTCGCCATTATAGCTCACATATAGGAGTTTGTCAATAGGTTTTTTAGAAATTTGAAAATTATTTTTTGGCAGGCTGGATGGTGTTGCAGGTGGCCCCGGAGAACCGGGCACCGGGGGTGGTGTGGATGGTGCCATCGGTGAGGATGAAGACGGCTTCGAAGTCGTTGCTCTCCTGCCACAGGCGGCTGCCTTCCTCCAGACCAAGGACGAAGAGGGCGTGGGCAAGGCCCTGCGCGGTGGTGCCACCGGCACTGATCACGGTGACGGAGGCCACGCCGTGATCCGCAAGGGCTCCGGTGGCGGGGTCCAGGATGGGGAACCGGCGCTCACCGTCCAGCTCGAACCAGCTTTGGTAGCTGCCGGCGGTGGAGACGGCCATGGTTCCGGTGACGGCGACGGAGCCTAAAGGACCCGTGCCCCAAGGGCTGTGGATGCTGATCTCCCAGGGGGAACCGTCGGGGCGGCTGCCGTAGGTCATGACGGTGGTGCCAAGCTCCAGCAGTGCGCAGTCGATGGGCTGGGTCCGCAGGTAGTCCACACACTTGTCACCGGCGTAGCCTGTCAGCAGGTCGGTCAGGTCCTGCCGGTGTTCGGAAAGGGCCTGATCGATCTGGTCTTGGGTGGGGACCTGATATTCCATCGCAGGGAAGCCCCAGGCTTCCTTCAGGGCGTACAGGTCAGGGGCGTAAGCACCGCCGGTCCGCTGGGACAGGGCCTGAGCACGCTCGGTCAGGTTTTTCTGGGCGGTCAGATCCTCTGCGGTGGGGGCGTAGGTCTCTTCCAGAGAGTTGAGGATGTTGGAGATCTCCTTTGCTACCTCCGTCGTATCGGAGCCCCAGAGCTGGATGGTCATGAACTGGTCCATGCGGTAGAAGCTGTTATAGAATTTCACATCGCCGGATCTGCAGCCGGTCAGTACCAGCAGGGCCAGCAACAGGGGGAGGATCCTTCGTTTCATTTCCTTACCTCCTTCATCTTATGGGCTAGTATAGCAAAAAATATGAAAAAAGGCAAGGGAAGAGTTGCAAATAGTGCTTGACTTTTGAGAGTTTGGATGATAAAATGGTCGGGCCGCATCGAAGGGGCTCAAGTTGGTGCGCCCTGCACCCGCCTTTAGAGCGAGACTACACATTATAAAGTAGGTGAAACAAGAAATGAAGGCAGTTATCGTTACTGGTGGCAAGCAGTACACCGTTGCTGAGGGCGATGTCCTCTACATCGAGAAGCTGGAGGTCGAGGCCGAGGCTACCGTGAAGTTCGACCAGGTCCTGGCCGTGCTGGACGGCGAGAACTCCAAGATCGGCGCTCCCGTGGTGGACGGCGCTGTGGTGGAGGCCAAGGTCGTGAAGAACGGCAAGGGCAAGAAGATCGACGTCATCAAGTACAAGCCCAAGAAGGGCGAGAAGAAGCACATCGGTCACCGTCAGCCCTACACCAAGGTCGAGATCTCCAAGATCGTGCTGTAAGCTATGACCAGATGCGAATTCTTTACTGAAGAGGACAGGATCTGCGGATTCTGTATCTCCGGTCACAGCGGCTATGCCGAGGCCGGTGCCGACATCGTCTGTGCCGCGATCTCTACCGCTGTCACCATGGCCGAGGCCACCATCAATGATGTGTGCGGCGCGAAGGCCAAGGTCCGGGTGAAGGACGATGGCGCCCATATCACTCTGACCCTCCCCGCCTCCTGCGATGAAGAGGAGAGCGTACAGGCGGTCCTCGCCGGTATGTTGCTCACCCTCGTCCAGTTGCGGGATGACTACCCTGACTATATCGAAGTTTTGGAGGTGTAATTCCATGCTGAAAATTGGTATCCAGTATTTCGCTCACCACAAGGGCGGCGGTTCCACCAAGAACGGTCGTGATTCCGAGGCGAAGCGTCTGGGCGTGAAGCGTGCTGACGGTCAGTTCGTTCTGGCCGGCAACATCCTGGTCCGCCAGAGAGGTACGCACATCCATCCCGGTGTCAATGTGGGCATCGGCAGCGACGACACCCTGTTCGCTCTGGTCGACGGCACTGTCCGTTTCGAGCGTATGGGCAAGGATCGCCGGAAGTGCTCCGTCTACGCTGAGCAGTGATCGCGCATATGTAACTTGGAAGGGCTGTTGCAACATATTGCGACAGCCCTTTTTCAAGCAGTTTACAGTGGACAGTTGACAGTGGACAGGACAGGATCGAACTGTCCACTGTCAACTATCCACTGGCTAATGAGGAGGTATCTTCTATGTTCGTAGATAAAGTACGCATCACCGTGATCGGTGGCCGGGGCGGCGATGGGGCCGTGGCCTTCCACCGGGAGAAATATGTGGCGGCCGGCGGCCCGGACGGTGGCGACGGCGGTCATGGCGGCAGCGTGATCCTGCGGGTCAATGACAACCTGTCCACTTTGCTTGATTTCCGCTACAAGCGGAAGTACGCCGCCGGGGCCGGTGCCAATGGCGCTGGCCGGAACATGAGCGGCAAGCGTGGCGAGCCCCTGATCATCCAGGTGCCCCGTGGCACCGTGGTCCGGGATGCGGAAACCGAGCAGATCATCGTGGATATGTCCACCGGTGAGGATTTCGTGATCGCCAAGGGCGG
>JAFNXT010000199.1 GCA_017378975.1 Oscillospiraceae bacterium | reverse complement strand
GGTCACGTCTTTGAAGAAGCCCATGTCCAGCATCCGGTCGGCTTCATCCAGCACCACGGTTTGGATCTTGTCAAGACGGATGGTCTTGCGGTTATAGTGGTCCATCAGACGGCCTGGAGTTGCCACCACGATCTGGGGCTTGCGCTCGAGCTGTTTGATCTGGCCGCCGATGCCGGCACCGCCGTAGAGCACAGCCACCCGGATGCCGCTAAAATAGGTCAGCAGGCTCCGGAGCTCGTCGCCGATCTGGAGGGCAAGCTCACGGGTGGGGGCAAGGATCAGCGCCTGGACACCCTCGGTATCCGGATCGATGTGCTCGATCATGGGGATGCCGAAGGCGAAGGTCTTGCCGGTGCCGGTGGGCGCTTTGGCGATCACGTCCTTCCACTGGAGGAAATGAGGGATCGCTTCGGCCTGGATCGTGGTGGGCCAGCCGTAGCCCTTCTTCTCCAACGCCTTGAGCATGGCTTCGCTCAAACCGAGGTCAGCGAAGGTGATATTGTTGACATCCATGGTCTTTCGTCCTTTACTTCTAATGTTTTCGTTATTCTATCAGCTTTTGACCGATCATGCAACCTTTCTTTTTTGAAAGAAAACCGAGCCGGAAACAGATGTTTCCGGCTCGGTGGTGGAGCTAGTGACCTGACTCGAACAGGCGACCTTCTCATTACGAGTGAGATGCACTACCGACTGTGCTACACTAGCGTGCCTCAAGGCTCGTTCATTATAATGGGTTTTTACTGGATCGTCAACTGCTAATTTTCGTTTTTGTGTTGCCTGCGGGAGAGGGGGATGGTATAATGGCAGGGAGGTGAGATGTTTTGAAAAGGATCCTGAAGTATATGGAGGGCTATGGGAAGGAATGCATCCTGGGCCCTTTGTTCAAATTATTGGAGGCCAGCTTCGAGTTGATGATCCCCTTGGTGGTGGCCCGGATCGTGGATGTGGGCATCGCCGGTGGGGATATGGGATACATCGTGAAGATGTGTCTTGTGATGGTGGCCCTTGGTATCGTGGGCCTTGCCAGTGCGGTGACTGCTCAGTATTTTGCCGCCAAAGCGGCGGTGGGCTTCGCGGCCCGGCTTCGGGCGGCGTTGATGGAGCATCTTTTGGGGACCAGCTACACCCAGATAGACCGGATGGGAGCCTCCACCATGGTGACCCGTATGACCTCGGATGTGGACCGGGTACAGAACGGTGTGAATTTGACCCTCCGGCTCCTGCTCCGGTCGCCCTTCGTGGTGTTCGGCGCTATGATCATGGCCTTCACCATCGACTTCGATTCGGCGATGGTCTTCGTTGGGGTCATCCCGGTACTGTGTCTGGTGGTCTTCGGTATCATGCTGATCACCATGCCCATGTATAAGAAGGTCCAGCAGAAGCTGGACGGCGTCACCGGTGCGGTGCGTCAGGATCTGGCCGGTGTCCGGGTCCTTCGGGCTTTTTGCCGGGAGGAGGAACAGGTGGAGCAGTTCCGGGAGCGGACGCAGGCCTTGTCTGCCGGTCAGATCCTTGCGGGCCGTGTGTCTGCCCTCATGAACCCGCTGACCTTCGTGCTGATCAATATCGCCGTGGTGGTGCTGGTACAGATCGGCGCGGTGAAGGTACAGCACGGTATCTTGACGCAGGGCATGGTGATCGCCCTGTATAACTATCTGTCTCAGATCCTGGTGGAGCTGGTGAAGATGGCGAATCTGATCATCACCATCACCCGTGCGGTGGCTTGCGGTCAGCGTATCTCGGACGTTCTGGAGATGGACGTGACCCAGGATCGGACGGGAGACCGGAAGACACCGGTCTGTGGCGGCGTGGAGTTCCGGGGCGTGTATGCTCGGTATGCCGGAGCCGCCGGAGAGTCGCTGGAGGATGTGAGCTTTGTAGCGGAGCCCGGTCAGACCGTGGGCATCATCGGTGGTACCGGCGCCGGCAAGACCAGTCTGGTGAACCTGATCCCCGGGCTGTATGAGCCATCCCAAGGGCAAGTGCTGATCGACGGTGTCGATGTGCGTGCCATGGATAAGCGCCATCTGCGCGCGAATATCGGCGTCGTCCCTCAACGGGCGGTGCTGTTCAGCGGTACGATCCGGGAGAATCTTCTCTGGGGCGACGGCGAGGCTTCTGACGATGCGCTGTGGGCGGCTCTTGAGACGGCGCAGGCACGGGAAGTGGTGAAGGACCGGGAAGGGGAGCTGGATGCGCCTGTATCGCAGGGTGGCACCAACTTCTCCGGCGGTCAGCGTCAGCGGCTGACCATCGCAAGGGCCCTGGTCCGTAAGCCCAGGATCCTGATCCTGGACGACAGCGCTTCGGCGCTGGACAATGCTACGGACGCCCGGCTGCGGATGGCGATCCGACAGATGCCGGAACGTCCCACGACCTTCATCGTGTCCCAGCGGGCGGCATCCGTTCGTTATGCGGATCTGATCCTTGTGCTGGATGACGGTATGTTGGTGGGCAAGGGCACCCATGAAGAGCTTTTGGCAGGATGTCCTGTTTATCAGGAGATCTATCATTCCCAATTCCCGAAGGAGGTGGCGTCCCATGGATAAGGAAGAAAAGGTCCTGTCCAAGGTGCTTCGCCGTCTGCGTCCGTATTGGGCGCTGTTGGTGGGGACGATCCTTCTGGCTGGTGTCAATGTGGCGATCGGACTGTATATCCCGATCCTTGTGGGTCGGGCGATCGACCATATCGTTGGTCCCGGTGCTGTGGATATGGGTGCAGTGGCTGACGAGCTGGTGGCGGTCCTTATCTGCGTGGGGATCTCCGGCGTGGCCCAATGGATCATGACGGAGCTGAGCCAGCGGGTGACCTATCGGGTCACGAGAGATATCCGTGATGAAGCCTTCGCGCATATCCAGCGTCTGCCCCTCAGTTATCTGGACCGGCATCCCCATGGGGATCTGGTGAGTCGTGTGGTGGCGGACGTGGATACCTTCGGTGACGGTCTGCTCATGGGCTTTGCCCAGTTGTTCACCGGTGTCATGACCATCCTTGGGACCCTGATCCTGATGCTGGTGATCCGGTGGCAGATCGCGCTCGTCGTGGTGGTGCTGACACCCCTGTCCTTGGTGGTGGCGAGGTCCATCTCGGGCAGGACCTATGCCATGTTCCGCTTGCAGACCCAGACGAAGGGTGAGCAGACGGCCGTGATCAATGAGACTTTGACGCAGTTGAAGGTGGTCAAGGCCTTCGGTCATGAGGAAGCGTCCATGGAGGATTTTCGGGAGGTCAATGACCGGTTGGAAAAGTGCGCCCTCCGGGCAACTTTCTTCTCTTCGTTGGTCAATCCCTCCACCCGGTTCGTATATTCTTTGGTATACGCCGGCGTGGCCCTCAGCGGTGCTCTAATGGTCATGGGCGGAGGCGGCTTCACTGTTGGTCATCTGACCAGCTTTCTGAATTACGCCAACCAGTATACCAAGCCCTTCAATGAGATCTCCGGTGTGATCACGGAACTGCAGAACTCGCTGGCTTGTATCGGTCGGGTGTTCAAGCTTCTGGAAGAGCCGGTGATGGAACCGGATCCTCCGGCTCAGCCTATGGAACGGGCAGAAGGCCGGGTCCAGATCCGGGATCTGCAGTTCTCCTATCGGAAGGACCGGCCGCTGATCCAGGACTTCGACCTTTCTGTGGAGCCGGGACAACGGGTGGCGATCGTGGGTCCTACGGGCTGTGGCAAGACCACGTTTTTGAATCTTTTGATGCGGTTCTACGATCCGGACGGGGGGCAGATCCTGCTGGATGGGATCGATACCCGGACCATGCCCAGAGGACAGCTTCGACGCTGTGTGGGCATGGTGCTCCAGGATACATGGCTTTGTGACGGGACCATCCGTGACAACATCATTTTCGGCAAGCCCGATGCTACCGATGAAGAGGTGGTGGCGGCGGCTATGCAGGCCCATGCGCACAGCTTCATCAAGCGCCTGCCGCAGGGGTATGATACGGTGATCGGAAGCACCGGTGTGGAGCTTTCTCAGGGACAGAAGCAGCTTCTTTGCATCGCACGGGTCATGCTGTGTCTGCCGCCCATGCTGTTTTTGGATGAGGCTACGTCTTCGATCGATACCCGGACGGAGATGAAGATCCAGAAGGCCTTTGGCGCTATGATGGAGGGGCGTACCACCTTCATCGTTGCTCACCGGCTGTCCACGATCCGGGAGGCGGACATCATCCTTGTGATGCGTGCCGGTCAGATCGTGGAGCAGGGGAGCCATGAGGAGCTTTTGAAGAAACGAGGTTTCTACGCGGAATTGTATCAGAGCCAGTTCGCTCACTGATGACAGATGGGAGGATAGATATGCAACTGACGATCGATCATACACAAGGCTCTGTCCGTGAGGGTCAGACCCTCCGAGAGCTGGTGGTGGAGATGGGGCTGGATGACAGTCTGCTTTCGAAGCGCCCTTTGGCGGCAAAGATCGGCGGTGAGGTCTTCACCCTCAACTATGCGCCGGTACGGGACGGTCAGCTCCGGACGGCCATCTCCTCTGCCGGTGGGCAGGTGGGCTTGCTCCGCTATGCCGATCCGGCGGGCAAGGATGCCTATGTGCGGACGGTGCAGTTCGTGATCTTCCTCGCCATTTGGCGGCTCTGGCCTGAGGCGCGGGCAAAGATGACCTGCATGCTGGGTCCGGGGATCTATATCGAGGTCCAAAAAGCGGAAAGCTTTTCTTTGGAACGCTTGAAGGCGGAGATCGCGTCGATCGTGGCGGAGGACATCCCGTTGCTTCGCCAGCGTGTGGCTACAGAGGATGCGATCGCCTACTATGAAGATCGGGGCTGTCGGGGGAAGGCGGAGCTATTGAAGCGCCGGCAGGAGCCATGGTTCGATGAATATGTCTACGGAGAGTTCCGGGACCATTACTATGGTGAGATGGCGCCATCCACCGGTTATGTCAGCGTTTGGGACATCCGGCCGGCGGAAGGGGGATTCCTGTTCCTGTGTCCCGATGACCTGGAGCCTGACCGGGTAGGACAGTATCAGCACATGCCCCATTTCCTCAGCGTATTCACGGAGGGGAAGCGCTGGTGTGAGCTGATGGAGTGCCAGACCGTTTCGGACCTGAATCGACTGGTGGAGGACGGGGAGATCCGGACGCTGATCCGGGTCAACGAGGCCCTCCATGAGAAGCGTTACGCGCAGGTGGCGGACATGGTCTGCCAGCGTGGAGCCAAGGTCGTGATGCTGGCTGGGCCCAGCTCCTCCGGCAAGACTACCTCCGGGAACCGGCTGGCGACCCAGCTTCGGGTCCATGGGAGAAAACCGATCCTTCTGAGTTTGGATGATTACTACATCGACCGGTCCCTCATGAGACCGGGGCCCGATGGTAAAATGGATTATGAGCACATCGATACCATCGATACGGCGCTGTTCCGGGAGCACATGGCGGCGTTGATCCGTGGGGAGGAGATCGAGCTCCCTACCTTCGTGTTCCATACGGGACGACGGGAGTGGAAGGGGCATAAGCTACGCATGAAGTCGGATTCCGTGATCATCGTGGAGGGGCTCCACGCTTTGAATCCGGTGCTCCGGCCTGCCGAGGTGGATGACGATCTTATCTTCAAGCTGTACATCACACCGTTGTTGCCTCTGGATCTGGACGATCACAACCGGATCCCCAGCAGCTATCTGCGGCTCCTGCGCCGGACGGTCCGGGACTATGAGACCCGGGGGGCTTCCGTCCAGCATACCATGTCCATGTGGGACTCTGTTCGTCGGGGCGAGAAGCTGTGGATCTATCCTTTCCAGGAGGATGCGGACGTGATCTTCAACAGCTCCACGCTATATGAGCTGGCGGTGCTGAAGAAGCATATCTATCCGCTGTTGAGATCGATCGGTCCCGGCGACGAATGGTATGAAGAGGTCCTTGGTATCGTGAAGATCCTGGATCTGGTGCTGGAAGCGGACGTGGACGATGAGATCCCGCCCACCAGTCTGGTCCGGGAGTTCATCGGTGGGAATGCCTTTTACAGATGAAACGCGGCGGCTTCGGCCGCCGTGTTTCATTGTGTCAAGAAGCGGTTAAAATACTTGCATAAAGCCTGATGGGGTGATATAATAAGCTCAGTAATATGCATTTTTGCGAGGAGTCGTTGATTTGGAGCCGCAATATCGTCTGGAGGGTATCGTCAGGACCCGCAGTGAGGAGATGGAGGACTTCGAAGGTCCGCTGGATGTGATCTTCACACTGCTGAGTAAAAACAAAATAGAGATCCAGGATGTGTCGATCACCGCCATCCTGGAGCAGTATCTGGCGTATCTGGAGGAGATGAAACGGCTGGACATGGAGATCGCCAGTGAGTTCATCACCATGGCCCCATTTGATGCTGATCAAGACCAAGATGCTCCTTTCCGCCGCGGAGCAGGAGGAGGCTCAGTCGGAGCTGGATCTTCTGCGGCAAAGTCTGGTGGAGCGTCAGCGCAAGGAGGCCATGGAGCAGATCCGGGTGGCGATCGGTGTGCTGGAGCCCCGGAACGAGATCGGGCGCTGTCTGTTCACCAAAGATCCGGAGCCGCTTCGTCGGGAGAAGGGCTACCGCTATCGGCATGAGCCGGTGGATCTCCTGCGTGCGCTGGATACGATCGCGGAGCGGAACGCCCGTGTGCTTCCGCCACCCACCATGAACTTCAAGGGCATCGTAGGCAAGGAGCCCTATCCTGTGTCCCGGAAGGCCGGCGAGGTCCTGCGGCAGTTGCTGCTTCGGGGCATCGAACGGCTGAAGAACCTGTTCAAGGGGAACAAGTCCCGGTCGGAGATCGTGGCCACGTTCCTGGCGGTGCTGGATCTGTGTAAGACCAATTCCGTCACATTGGAAGATGACATCAGCGGCGAGAACCCCAATGTCCGCCTGCTGGACCAGAAGAAAGCTGAGGAGGTGACGTGATGGAACGAACTGAATCACAACGTGCCATCGAGGCGATCCTCTTTGCCGCCGGTGAGCGGGTGGAGGTGTCCCGGCTGTCCATGGCACTGGAGCTGGACGAGGTCGAGATCATCGCCGCCGCCGACGCTTTGGCTGACGACTATGCTTTCGAGCGCCGTGGTGTTCGGATCCTGCGGCTGGACAAGGGGTATCAGATGGTATCCTCCGGTGAGATGGCGGACTTCGTCACCAAGGCTCTGGAGACCCGGAAGCCTCCCAAGCTCTCTGCTTCCCAGCTGGAGGCATTGACCATCATCGCTTACTATCAGCCTGCCACCAAGGCCATGGTGGAGCAGATCCGTGGTGTGGACAGCTCTTACTCCGTGTCGGCGCTCATGAACAAGAAGCTGATCGAGGAGGCTGGGCGGCTGAATGTCCCCGGACGGCCCATCCAGTACCGGACCACGCCGGACTTTTTGCGGACCTTCGGATTGGGTTCTTTGGAAGAGCTTCCGCCCATCGAGAAGATCAGCTTCGGTGAGCCGATCGTGGAGGAGCCTGTGGCCGCTCAGGAACCTGCGTCGGCTCAGGAGGAAGGCTGATGGGCTGGCTGATCGCTCTGGGGATCGTCATCCTGCTGGCACTGCTCCCTTTGGGCGGCAGTGTGGTGTATGGTAGCTCCGGCGTGTCGGTGAAGGTGCTGGCAGGTCCGGTGAAGATCGGTGTGCTCCCTCAGAAGAAAAAGAAGCCCAAGGAGGAAAAGCCCTCCAAAGCTGAGAAGACAGAGAAGAAAAAGTCTTCGAAGCCTAAGAAAGAAGAGAAAAAGTCGGAAAAGGCCGGACCCGGCGGTAGTCTGTCGGACTTCATGCCGCTGATCGATCTGGGGATCCGGTTCCTTGGAGACTTCCGCCGGAAGCTCCGGGTGGACAGGCTTTGGTTGGAGATGACCATGGCAGGGGATGACCCCTGTGATCTGGCGGTGAACTACGGCCGTACCTGCGGTGCGGTGGATGCGTTGCTCCCTGTGCTGGAGCGGTGGTTCGTGATCCGCAGACGGAAGATCCATGTGGGCTGTGATTTCACGGCGGACGAAACATTGATCTGGCTTCGGCTGGATATCACCATCACCTTGGGGCGGCTGGTTTGGCTGGCGTTCCGATATGGCGTTCCTGCGGTGATCCAATATTTGAAAATATCAAAACCTGAAAAAGGCGGTGCAGTGGAATGAGTAAGACCCTTCCCAATATGCTGGACAGTACCATCGCGAAGATCCGTGAGATGGTGGATGTGAACTCCGTGATCGGCGATCCCATCACTACCCCGGACGGCGTGACGATCATCCCTGTTTCCAAGGTCAGCGTAGGCTTTGGCGGCGGTGGTTCCGATTACGTGTCCAAAAATGTGAACAAGCAGGAGAACCCCTTCGGCGGCGGTGCCGGTGGCGGTGTGAAGGTCACCCCGATCGCGTTCCTGATCGTGAAGGATGGCAACGTCCGGATGCTTCCTGTGGCGGCTCCTGCCAACACCACCGCAGACCGTGTGGTGGATATGGTGCCGGATATCCTGGACAAGTTTGGCGCGTTCCTGGATTCCCGCACGGAGAAAAAGGGCGAATGATCCACGCTCCCCGGTGCATCCTAAGACCGGGTGAATGTGATGAAAATGCTTTTTTTGCGGACGGCAGCTGTCATCATGGCTGCCGTCCTGCTTCGTCCTGTGGGGGCGCAGGGCCTCAGTGCCCGGAAGGCGATCCTGATGGATGCGACCACTGGGCAGGTGCTGTTTGAAAAGGATGCGGACAGTCCCAGTCTGATCGCCAGTACCACCAAGATCATGACGGCGCTGGTGGTCTGCCAGCAATGTAACGTATTGGACCGGGTACGGATCCCCAAGGAAGCGGTGGGGATCGAGGGCTCCTCCATGTATCTGAAGGAGGGGGAAGTGCTGACGGTCCAGGAGCTTCTGTATGGACTGATGCTCCGAAGCGGCAACGATGCGGCGGTGGCATTGGCGATCTGGTGTGGTGGCACGGTCGAGGGGTTCGCTGAGCTCATGAACGATAAAGCGCGGCTCCTTGGGCTCACAGGGACTCATTTCGAGAATCCCCATGGGCTGGACAGTCCCGGCCACAGGTCTACGGCCCGGGATCTGGCGGTGTTGGCGGCCTACGCCATGGAAGATCCGATATTTGCCCGGACCGTATCGGCCAAGACTGTCACAGTGGGGGACCGGACCATGCGGAACCACAATAAGCTGTTGTGGCAGGTGGAAGGGGCTGACGGGGTGAAGACTGGCTTCACCAAGGCTGCCGGGCGGCTCCTGGTATCCAGCGCCACCCGGCAGGGACGGCGGCTGGTGGCCGTGACGATCGATGACGGGGATGACTGGAACGATCATAAGAAACTGCTGGAGGAAGGATTCGGCCGGTATACTTTGACGAAACTGGTGGAGCCCGGACAGTTGATCGGCCATGCGACGGTCTTCGGTGGAGCGCGTCACAAGGTCCCGGTGCTGGCGGCGGAGGAGGTCTCTTATTCGCTGGCACAAGGGGAGGAGCCGGAGCTGGTTTTGGCGGCGCCCGGGTTCCGGTATGCTCCGGTGGCAGAGGGACAGGACGCAGGCTTCGCCTATGTTTGCATCGGTGATAAAACGGTCAGGAAGTTCCCTCTGGTGTACGGTGATACCGTGGAACAGCAGGAGGCCCCGAAGAAGGGCTTCTGGGAACGGTTGTTTGGAGGTAAGACATGAAAGAGAGACTGCAAAAGCTGTTGTCCGGCCGGGGCGTTTGCTCCCGGCGGAAGGCGGAGGAGCTGATACAGCAGGGGAAGGTGACGGTCAACGGGATCGTGGCTACCTTGGGGGAGTCGGCAGATCCTGATGTGGATACCGTTTTGGTGGATGGAGCGCCGCTCCCCACCGCCGCGGCTCCTGTGTACATCATGCTCCATAAGCCCAGAGGGTTCGTGACCACCATGTCGGATGAAAAGGGGCGACGGGATGTGACCCAGCTGGTGGACTGCGGGACCAGAGTGTACCCTGTGGGACGGCTGGATATGGATTCGGAAGGCCTGATCATCCTGACCAACGACGGTGCGCTGGCGGACAGGCTCATGCATCCCAGAGCGGAAGTGGATAAGGTCTATGAGGTCTGGGTCACGGGATTCGCCGAGGGACGGGAGAAACTGTTGGAGCGGCAGATCGAGTTGGATGGCTATCTTATCCGTCAGCCTAAGGCCCGGCTCCTTTCCGTGAAGGGGGATCAGGCCCGGCTGTATGTGACGATCCATGAAGGACGGAACCGACAGGTCCGCCGGATGTGTGAGGCCGCCGGGCTGACGGTGACCAGACTTCGGAGGGTCGGTGAAGGATCTTTGCGTTTGGGGGATCTGCCCAAGGGCAAATGGCGGCACCTGACACCGGAGGAAGTGCGGTCTTTGGAGAAATAAATCATGCAATTTCGGTGGCCTGCACTTGCAAAAGTGCAGGCTGTCTGTTATGATGGGCCTATCTGTGGAGGGAGGGGATATCATGTCGAAGGATATCATCACATTATTGCAGACCAACTCCGGGAGTTTCTCCAAGGGACAACGGAGGATCGCCCAGTATATCATGGAAGAATATGATAAAGCGGCCTTCATGACGGCGGCCCGTTTGGGTCAGACTGTGGGCGTGTCGGAGTCTACGGTGGTCCGCTTCGCTGTCAGTCTGGGCTTCGATGGGTACCCCAGTATGCAGAAGTCCATGCAGGAGATGGTCCTGAACCGACTCACCTCCGTACAGCGTCTGGAAGTGGCCAGCGACCGGATCGGGGATCAGGACATCGTTTCCATGGTCCTGCAATCGGATGTGGACAAGCTCCGCCGGACCGATGAGACCCTGAGCCGGGACGATTTCCGGAACGCCGTGGACGCCATCGTGGCGGCCAAGCGGGTCTATATTTTGGGTGTCCGTTCTGCCGCTCCGCTTGCTAACTTTTTGGGCTATTATCTGCGGTATTTGTCCGATAACGTGTATATCGTCACAGCTTCCGGCTCCAGCGAGATGTTCGAGCAGATCGTGGGCATCGAGCCGGAGGATGCGGTGGTGGCGTTCAGCTTCCCCCGGTATTCCACCACGGTGGTCAAGGGTGCCAAGTACTGCTCCAGCGCGGGAGCGGTGGTGATCGGACTGACGGATTCTCAGCTTTCGCCTCTGGCGCAGGTGTGCGACCATGTGCTCCTGGCCAAGAGCGATATGGTGTCGTTGGTGGACTCTCTGGTGGCTCCCCTGAGCGTGGTGAACGCTCTGATCGTGGGCGTCACGGCCAGACGGACCGTGGAATTGGCACGGCGGCTGGATAAGCTGGAGAATATCTGGTCTGATTATGATGTTTATGAAAAAAGGACCGAT
The DNA here is from genome assembly GCA_017378975.1 of Oscillospiraceae bacterium. Lineage (GTDB taxonomy): Bacteria > Bacillota > Clostridia > Oscillospirales > Oscillospiraceae > Faecousia. Next base: position 1,854 of record JAFNXT010000199.1, on the reverse strand, counting down.
GGTGTATGATGTATGATCTGATCGTGGTGGGGGGCGGTCCTGCCGGGATGTTCGCCGCCATCGTGGCGGCAGGTCGGGGGAAAAAAGTCCTGCTGCTGGAGCGGAACCCCCGTTTGGGGAAGAAGCTCCTGATCACCGGCAAGGGCCGGTGCAATGTGACCAATGACTGTGATGCAGGAGAGGTCCTGCAAAATGTGCCCCGGAACGGGCGGTTCCTGTACAGCGCCATGACGGCCTTCCCTCCGGCGAAGATCATGGGCTTTTTCCGGGATGCCGGTTGCCCCCTGAAGACCGAACGGGGTGGTCGGGTGTTCCCGGTGTCTGATAAGAGCGTGTCTATATTGGAGGTCCTGCAGAAGGAGCTTCGGCGTACCGGTGTGCAGGTCATGACCGGTCGGGTGGACAGGATCCTGACGGCAGACGGTGCGGTCACCGGGGTGGCAGTGGGGAAGGATACCTTCACGGCGTCCCGGGTGCTCCTTGCCACCGGTGGACTGTCTTACCCCACCACCGGCTCTACCGGGGACGGTTATGCCCTTGCGGAAGCGCTGGGCCACACGGTGGTCTCTTGCGAAGGGTCTCTGGTGCCGCTGGAGGCGGATGCTGACTGTGCCAAAATGCAGGGCCTGAGTCTGCGGAACGTGGGGGTGAAACTGTATAATGCCAAGGGGAAGGTGCTGTATTCGGATTTCGGAGAGCTCCTGTTCACGCATTTCGGTGTATCCGGTCCCACGGTCCTCAGTGCAAGCTGTCATCTGAAGGGGGAAGGGTGCTACCTGAAGATCGATCTGAAGCCGGCGCTGGAAGAAGGGAAGCTGGACGAGCGGATCTTGCGGGATCTGCAGATGTATAAAAACAGGTCCATGGAGAATGCTATGACGGACCTGTTACCACGGTCCATGATCCCGGTGGTGCTGGATCGGCTGGGGATCGGTCCGGAGCTTCAAGCCAATGCCCTGACGAAGCAACAGCGCCGTGCCATGGTGGAGCTACTGAAGGGGTTCCGGGTGGAGATCCGGGGCAAGCGTCCCGTGGCGGAGGCGATCATCACCTCCGGCGGCATCAAGGTCGCTCAGATCGACCCCAAGACCATGGAGTCCAAGCTGGTGCCGGGGTTGTATTTTGCCGGTGAGGTCATCGACTGCGATGCCTATACCGGAGGTTTCAATCTCCAGATCGCCTGGGCGACGGCCTATGCGGCGGCCATGGCGGTATGAAAATCCACCATTGACAAATGACTGCTCATGGGATAAAATACATAGCAGTTTAGACAAGACCTATGGAGGAATAAACTATGTATGAGAAACTAGTGGCCTATGCAGCCAGACAGCTGGACATCGATCCTTCCCAGATCAGCCCTGACAGCACCTTTGAGAGCTTGGGCATCGATTCTCTGGACGTGGTCGAGATGGTCATGGATCTGGAGTCTGAGCTGGGTGTCGAGCTGGAGATGGATGATCAGGATATCACCACCTTCCAGGAGCTGGCTGACTTCATCGATGCCAAGGTCAACTGAATCTTATCATTCAATCGAATAACCTTGTTATGGCGGACCGGCTTATAACAAGGTCGCACTAGTCGGGGAGATAGCGGTGCCCTGTTACCCGCGATCCGCTACAGCGGGGATGAATTCCCACACCCGGGCTTGTTTGAGTGTCGTCTGCGCTCCGTAAGTGGCGTTGAGGGGACGGTCTTGCGCAACGTTGACCCGTGAACCATGTCAGGCGGGGAACCGAGCAGCATTAAGCGGACCTCACCGTGTGCCGCGAGGCTGCCGTTCCTGAGTCGGCTGCGGAGTTTCCGGACGTTCAGCAGGTTCAAATGTGGGTGTGCGATCTTGTTATGAGCCGGTCT
>JAFNXT010000020.1 GCA_017378975.1 Oscillospiraceae bacterium | reverse complement strand
TGTTATAATGAGATCAAGACGAACATTTTAGTAAAGGAGTCAATGCCCATGAGAACAAGGATCCTGTGCCTCTGCCTGTCGTTCTGTCTGCTTCTGGGAGCGCTGGTGACCCCGGTCCCGGCCCGTGCCGCCGCCTCCATGAAGGCCAGCGATGATCTGCTGAACATGATCAAGCAGTACGAAGGCTTCTCCGGCACCCCCTATGTGGACACCGACGGCAAGTATACCATCGGCTACGGCACCCGTTGTCCTGATGAGCTGGTGGAAAAGTACCAGAAGACCCCCATGACCGAAAAGGAAGCCGAAGCGGAGCTGCGCAAAGAGATGGTCACCTACGAGGATGCCGTCAACGCCTTCATGGACAAGCACGGTGTGAGCTTCAAACAGCACCAGTTCGACGCGGTCTGTTCTCTGGTGTTCAACGTGGGCAACAGTTGGCTCAATAAGGGCGAGACCCTGATCAAGGCCCTGACCTCCGGAGCCAGTGGCAACGACCTGATCTACGCTTTCACGATCTACTCCATGTCCGGCGGCAAGCGGAGCATCGGCCACGTCCTGCGCCGCCTGTCCGAGTCCTGCATCTACAACGAGGGCATCTACAGCCGTCCTGCCCCGGACCGTTACTGCTATGTGCTCTATGACGCTCAGGGCGGCACGATCAGCGCCATGGGCGGTACATACAACGTACAGGGCTACAACGCCGATCTGACCACCCAGCCCGTGGCCACCGCCAGCAAGGACGGCTATGTGTTCAAGGGCTGGTATACCAGCGCCTCCGGTGGCACCAAGGTCACCACGCTGGACAAGTCCCATAACGCCCTGACCCTCTACGCCCAGTGGGGCGCTCCCAGCGAGGTCCACAACCATTCCTACACCGCAAAAAAGATCGCCCCTACCTGCACCGCTCAGGGCTATACTCTCCACACCTGTGACTGTGGCGACAGCTATAAGGACAGCTACACCGATAAGACCGCCCACAGCTACAAGGATAACGTGTGTACCGCCTGCGGCGCGGTCCTGAAGGTGGACGTGCCCCAGATCCAGTACTGCTACAGTCAAAACCGCACCTCCGTCCGGGTCCAGTGGACGCAGGTCGCCGGTGCCGACGGCTATCAGCTCTACCGTGCCACGGATCCCAACGCCAGCTTCACCTGCATCAAGACCGTCACCGGCGGCTCCACCCTGTCCTATACCAATCAGGGGCTGACCGAGGGCGTGACCTATTACTATAAGGTACGTTCCTTTACCAACGTGGACGGCAAACGGGTCTATTCCAAGTTCTCCGAGGTGGACCATATGCCCGCCGCCGTGGTCTTCGATGCCCCTTACAGCAATTCCACTTCCCGGATCCGTCTTCGCTGGCATGAGATCTCCGGTGCCCACGGCTATCAGATCTGGCGTAAGGAAGAGGGCTCCGAATACAAGATCATCAAGACCATCGGTGACAAGGGCAACACCCTGACCACCGATCAGGGTGGCGTCACCGCCTATTCCAACACCGGCCTGACCTCCGGTAAGAAGTACACTTACAGGATGCGGGCTTTCTTCATCACCGAGGACGGCAAAAAGGTCTACGGTCCCTATTCCCAGGAGATCCTTCTGGCGGTCCTGCCGGAAGCTCCGGAACTCAGCGGCTCCAACGCCACGCCCCAGCAGGCCAAACTGCACTGGGACCAGATCGACGGTGCCGACGGCTACCAGATCTGGATGACCGATGCGCTGGAAAACCCCGTCCAGATCACCAAGACCGTCAACAGCGGCGATATCACAAGCTATATCAAGCATGATCTCAAACCCGGCAACACCTATTATTTCAAAATGCGCGCCTTCGTGGTAGTGGATGGCAAGCAGATCTTCAGCGGCTATTCCCGTATGATCTCCCTGAAAGTCAAATAAAGACGCAGATGGGCCCGATGCAAAACTTCGTTTTGCATCGGGCCCATTTCCTGGACTTAAAGAGTGAACAGATCCTTGCGGTTCCGGTAGTACACCACATCGCAAACCAATACGATGCCGGTGAGCACGATCTCCCAGATCATGCCAGAGGTCACAGGATAGGACCCAGCCAGCGCCGTCCCCGTCACAGCGGAGGTACTTCCCATGAGATAGCCAACGGAGCAAGCCATGACACCACCCAGCAGAAGGTGCAGGAGCATAGGGGCGTTCCGGCGGAAGTCCTGCATACGCCCTCTGATCTTCAGCGCGAACAGCGCGCCGGCAAACAGCATACTGCCATACAGCAGATCCGCAGGCTTCAGCATCGGAGCCACAGCATACACATCCACGGCCAGCTCAAGGGCATCGTAAGCCTTGCCCAGCGCATAGGCGGCACCCCGGAAGGCCAGCAACGCCGCATACAGATACAGGCCCAGCTTCACCAAAAAGTTGTTCCATCCCATGGACTGGGTCCGGACACCCAAGGAATTGGCAGGTGCCTGAGGCTTCAAAGGCCTCTTGGCAGGTGCCGCCTGCTTCTTCTCTTCATAGACTCCACCACAATTGGGGCAGACATCCTGGCTCACGCCGAGCGCAGAATCACAATACGGGCATTTACGGGACATGGGGATCTCTCCTTTGTTTTAGATGTCCATATTATGCCACGATCAAACTCTTTCGTCAATACTGTTGGATCCCCCCTTTACTTTTTTCCGGATATTTTGTATGATATGCATAGACAGATAAAGGAGGTCTCCTCTATGCGCCATTTCCGCCGCCTGTGTGCGGCTTCCCTGCTGGTCCTGACGCTGGCAGGCTGTGGTCCAAAGCCCACCCCCACCGAGCCACCGGATACCCAGCCCCCTACCGTAACGGAGCCCACCCAGACCCAAGCCACCGAGCCTCAAACCACAGAAGCGCCGGAGACCCTGCCGCCGGAAACTGCACCAACGGAGACTCCGCCCCCTGAGACCACAGAGCCTCACACAGAGCCAACGGAAACAGAGCCTCCCGTCACAGAGCCCCCTGCCACCGAGGCCCCCACCAAACCGAAGCCCACCGAAACGACGGTCCCCGTCACTGAACCTCCCGAAACGGAACCCCCGGAAACAGAGCCTGCGGAAACAGAGCCGGACCTGTCCGGCTGGGAGGAGATTGAGGGACAGCGGTATTACCGGGATAAAGACGGATCCCTCCATACCGGCTTCCTGACGCTGGACGGCGACCGCTACTGGTTCCACCCCGATGGCACCATGGCCCGGGGCAAGGTAGAGATCGAAGGCGTGGGGACCCGGTATTTCACCTCCACCGGCAAAGAGGTGATCCTTGTGAACCCGTGGAACTTCGTACCGGAGGAATACGAGACCGAGATCGTCACCGTCTACGGCATGAAGATGTCGAAGGTATGCAAGAAGCCCCTCCAAAAAATGCTCGCCGACTGCGAAGCCGCCGGCTACGACGCTGTAGTAGTATCAGCCTACCGGACCCATGAGTACCAAAAGGGTCTGTTCCAGCGGCGGATCCAGCGGTTCCTGGATGAGGGGCTCAGTCAGGAGGATGCGGAACGGGAAGCCGCCAAACGGGTGGCCTTCCCCGGTACCAGCGAGCATGAGCTGGGCCTGGCTCTGGACATCGTGGATGAGAGCTACCAGAACCTCAATGAGAAACAGGAGACCATGCCTGCCCAGATCTGGCTCATGGAGAACTCCTGGCGCTACGGCTTCATCCTCCGCTACCCCAATGGCACCACAGATGTCACCGGCATCATCTACGAACCCTGGCATTACCGTTATGTGGGCAAGGAGCTTGCCAAAGAGCTCCACGACTCCGGCCTGTGCCTTGAAGAATACCTGAACGCCCTTTCGTAGGGCGACTGGCCGTCCCCCGCCGTCGATGATCGCTTGCGATCATCGAAAAAGGACACCTGATATCCACCAAACGGATGACCTCATATTTTCCCCTACCATTGAGAACTGACCTTAGACCACCCAATAAAGGAGGACCCCCTATGGAAACCAAGATCATCACCATCAGTCGAGAATTTGGCAGCGGCGGACGGACCATCGGCCGTGCCGTAGCAGAGAAACTCCAGATCCCCTTCTACGATAAGGAACTGGTGGAGCAGATCGCGCTGGGCTCCGGCTTCGCCCCCACCTTCGTGGAGGAACAGGTGGAGCACTCCCCCTCCCGGAGCCGCTTCTCCTACGCCTTCTCCCACCAGAGCGTCCCCGGTGTCATGAACGGCCTGTCCACCGCCGACATCCTGTGGACCGTCCAGTGCAGTGTGATCATGGATCTGGCGGAAAAGGGTCCCTGCGTCATCGTGGGCCGTAACGCCGACTACATCCTCAAGGACCGTTCCGACGTGCTGGACGTGTTCATCCACGCCCCCATGGATTTCCGTGCCGACCGGATCGTGCGGCTCTACGGCGAATCGGAAAAGAGCCCCGAAGCCCGTCTCAACGAAAAGGACAAACGCCGCAAGGTCAACTACCAGCACTACACCGGCAAGGTCTGGGGCCACGCCAACAACTACGACCTCTGCCTCAACAGTTCCCTCCTCGGTATCGACACCTGCGTGGATATGATCGTCACCGCCGCCCGGAAGTAACGGCCCCATAAACCGAACGTCATTCTGAGGAGCGAAGCGACGAAGGGTCCCCCACAGCTCACAGCAAGACCCACCTCCCTGACAAAAGGGCGGAGCCAAACCGGCTCCGCCCTTGCTTCGTACTCATATCACTTTTTCGCCTGCCGCAACCCGGCCATGAAGCATCCCAGCCCCAGCACCACACAGATGCCGGCAGCCTCGATCATCAGCTGCACCGGATGGAACCGGAGCACATAGGGCCCCACATCCAGCAAGATCCGGACCGCCGCCGTGCCGAAAAACAGCCACTTGCCCAGCTCGATCCGCAGATATCCGGCACTGACTGCCAGAAAAATACCGCCACAGACGATATAGATGATGATCCCGAAGATCATCCGCAGGATGCTGTCATAGCCCATACACTGCAGGACCAGAAGCAGACAGGACGCCGTCCCGATGATGCCGAAGAGCCCCGGCGCGTCCAGCTCGAAGCCACGGATCAGGACCATGAAGGAGATCTCCAGCATCAAGGGCAGGATCAGCCAAAGCAGAAGCTCCCCGAATCCCACGGTCTCCGTCCGGGTGAAGCCGAAATAATACATCACCCGCAGGAACAAAGCGATGCCCATCAGAGCCGCGCAGCCGAACACACCGCCGCCTTCCATATCCACATGATATTCTTCACGCTTCCACTTCATACTGCTACCTCCTGCTTAAACTCAGACCGGGGCCTTTTCCCCGTCGGTGATGTGGATGCTCACACCGTTGACCTCCACATCCTCTTCGGCGCTGATCATGATGTACTTGATGCCGCCGATCACTCTGGTCTGCACCAGATCCGTCCGGTCCGGTGCCACCTTGATGGCAACGTCCGGGGTCTTGATCTCGAACCGCCGGTCATCGATGATGTTCTTGGGATGGAGCTCCGCCTCGAAACCGAAGGCCTCGTCATAGTCCACGCTGAACTTTGCCAGATGCTCCTCCGACACACCGCAGGCGGTGAGGACTTCCTTCACATCGTCCTTGGCGATCATCAGGGGCTCCGGGACCTTGGCCTCCTTGTGCAGCTCGATCCGCTGGCACAATTGCTCATGGACGGTCTGCACCAGATCCATATCGCAATCCTCATCCAGCGTAGTGGTGAGCAGAGCCTCGAAGGTCTTCTTCTGCTCCGCCGCCGGCTTGGGGATCGGCGTGTTGAACACCGCCGTCACGAAGCCCTCGTGGCTCTCCTTGGTGCTGTGGGTGTAATACAGGGCGTTGTAGATATTGGTGGCCCTGTTATCGAAGGCCGGGAACAGGAAGCCCAGCTCCGGGGCACAGACCACGTTCATCATGCCGCCATCATGGAACTCCTTGCTCTCAGGGATGTAGTGCAGATTGGGCTTGGTCTGCTTCACGGGGCAGATGGCGCACAGCAGATACTGGTACACCTCGCTGGAGTTGTCGGCCTGCATCATATCGTCCCGGCTCTTGAAGGGCACATCATAGCTGTCGTGACCGATCAGGATCAGATACCCCGTCTCCAGCGTCACCGACTCTACCACTTTCTGATAGAAGGCCTTCCGAAGCTCCTCTTCCTTCAACTTGGAGCTCCGCAGATCCATCAGAAGCTTATGCTCAGGAGAATCCGCCACCTGAGAAGTCTTGAAAGTGATATCGATCAGATTCTTCCCGATGGTGCCGGACAAACTCCGCCGCAGGAGGGCGAAATACTTGTCCGCTTCATTCTCCGGCATGATACCGGTACTCTGATGGAACTCGGAGACGATCTCCTTGGCCTCATTGACATAGCAGCCATAAATGGCCGTCATATTGCTCCGGTCCCGGCGGACTCTCCGCCGGATCTCGCCGATCTCTTTATTGTTCATGCGTTCCTCTCAATCCCAAAGACATTTCCAATTCTGGACGAAATACTCCACCCCGGACCAGACCGTGGTGACCACGATCACCGTGATCACGGTCCAGCACAGCCAGCCCACCGTGGGGAAGGCCATCATGACGCACAGACCGATCATAGTACTGGCAGTCTTGACCTTGCCGCTCCAACCGGCGGCGATCACATTGCCCTTGCCCACGGCCACCAGCCGCAGACCGGTGACAGCGAATTCTCTCGTCAAAACGATCATCAGCGCCCACGCAGGGAAAGAGCCCCACTCACAGAACATGGTCATGGCGGCGATCGTCAGCAGTTTGTCCGCCAGAGGGTCCAGAAACTTACCGAAATCGCTGACCTGATGACAGCGCCGGGCGATCTGCCCGTCCACGAAATCCGTCAGGCTGGCCAAAATGAACACGCCCAAAGCGCTCCACAGATACCAGTTCGGCTGGCCGCCGCTCAAATACATGAGCACCATATACACCGGGATGAACGCCACCCGGACAAGGGTGATCTTACTTGCTAAGGTCATACTTCTTCCTCCACCAAATAGCCGGACAGATCCCCTTCCACCAGCCCATCGATGCACACCTGCACGAAGGAGCCCTCGGAAAGATCCTCGTCACTGGCGATCCACACCCGTCCATCGATGTCCGGGGAATCGGCATAAGTCCGACCGAAATACTGCCCGAATTCCGGATCGAAGCCATCCACCAGCACATCCAGACACTGCCCGATCATGGCTTCATTGTACTCATCCATGATCCTGGACTGGATCTGCTCGATCATCATGGCTCTTGCCTGGGCGGTCTCAGCATCGGGATGCTCCATCTCCGCCGCCGGGGTGCCCTCCTCCGGAGAGAAGGGGAACGCGCCCACACGCTCCAGCTTCTGTTCCTTCAGGAACTCACACAGCTCCCCGAACTCCGCCTCGCCTTCACCGGGCAGGCCCGTGATCACGCTGGTCCGAAGCACCAGACCGGGGATCTGCCTGCGGAGCTTTGCGAAGAGCTCCCGAAGGAACGCCCCGTCGCCCCGACGGTTCATAAGGCCCAGGATCTTGGAGTTACAATGCTGGATCGGGATATCCAGATACTTCACGATCTTCTCTTCCGAAGCGATCACTTCGATCAGCTCGTCATCGATCTCATCGGGATACAGGTAATGGAGCCGGATCCACCGGAAGCCATCGATCTGACACAGCTCCCGGAGCAGCTCCGGCAGGAGCCGCCGATGACCGGGCAGGTCCGTGCCATACCGGCTGGTATCCTGCGCCACCACGATCAGCTCCTTCACGCCACCGGCCGCCAGCAGACGGGCTTCATAGAGCACGTCATCCATGGTGCGACTGCGGAACTTGCCCCGCAGATAGGGGATCACGCAGTAGGCGCACCGGTTGTCACAGCCCTCGGCGATCTTCAGGAAGGCGTAATGCTCCGGCGTGGTGAGGATACGGCCCGTCTCCTGCTCCGGCGCGTCGATATCACCGAACAGGTCCACGGACTGTCCCTCCAACAGTGCGTCGATCGCGCCCACCACCTCGGCATAACTGCCGGTACCAAGGACACCGTCCACCTCCGGCAATTCTTCCATGATCTGGGCCTGATACCGCTGGGAAAGACATCCCGTCACCAGGATCTTCCCCACCAGTCCGGCTTCCTTCAACTGGGCCGTCATGAGGATGTGATCGATCGCCTCAGACTTTGCCGAGTCGATGAAACCGCAGGTGTTGATCACCACCACGTCACAGCCCTCGATGCCGCCGCTCACTTCATGGCCGGCTTCCTGCACACGGTACATCATCCGTTCACAGTCCACCTGATTCTTGGCACAGCCAAGGGAGATAAAACCGATCTTAGCCATCATACTCCTCCAGATCTTCCAGCTCCAACTGCCTCATCGCCTGCCGGATGTCGCCGTAGCTGTGGCCACGGCGCAGCAGAGCGTCCATGGCCCGCTTCCGGTCCCGTTCGTCGGGCTCCGGTCCCAGCCGGGACCGCAGGAACGACAGGATCTTCTCCGACTGGTCGGGCCAGTCCTCCAATGCTTCCTCCCAATATTCCTTGGGGATCCGCTTCTCATATAGTGCCTGCTTGGCTCTGGCGATACCGTAGCCCTTGGCGGCGCAGTTCCTTACGATCTGTGCCGCAGTCTCACGGTCATCCACCAGAGAAAGCTCTTCCATCCACCGCACCGCATCCTCCGCCTGCCGGGGGTCCTCCCCTTTCCGGACCAGTCGGGAACGCAGGTCGTCCCGTGACACATTGGAAGCTGTCACGATCCGTACCGCGCGCATCCGGGCAGACATCTGACCGGCGGCATCCCGGAGGGCATCCATCTGCGCTCCGGTCAGCTCCAGACCGGCGTAGAGACCGAAGTCCTCCACCGTCTGCCGATACAGCCGCATGGTCGTGCCGCCCTCGAAGCGGACCTGATACCGGCCCGCCCGATCCGGCTTGGTGGACAGTTGCTCAATCCTCATCATCGAAATCGTCGGCGCTCACAGCCACAGGACGCTGGGCGGCCTTGGCAGGCTTGGGCTCGATGCCCATGATCTTGGACATATTGGCCCGGACCTCGGCCTCCACCTTGGCGGCGATCTCCGGGTTGGCCTGCAGATAGGTCTTGACGCTGTCCTTGCCCTGACCGATCCGCTCGTCACCCATGGAGAACCAGCTACCGCTCTTCTGGACGATGTCCAGCTGGACCGCCAGATCCACCAGCTCGCCCCACTTGCTGATACCCTGTCCGTAGTAGATGTCGAAATGGGCCTCCCGGAAGGGGGGTGCCACCTTGTTCTTGACCACCTTGACACGGGTCTTGTTGCCGATCACGTTGCCACCTTCCTTGATGGCCTCCACCTTCCGCACGTCCAGACGGACGGAGGAATAGAACTTCAGGGCGTTACCACCGGTGGTGGTCTCAGGGTTGCCGTACATGACACCGATCTTCATACGCAGCTGGTTGATGAAGATAACCACGCAGTTGGTCTTGGAGATGGTACCTGCCAGCTTTCTCAGAGCCTGAGACATGAGCCGGGCCTGCAGACCAACGAAGGTATCGCCCATCTCGCCCTCGATCTCGGCACGGGGAGTCAGTGCGGCCACGGAGTCCACCACCACCGCATCCACGGCACCGGAACGGACCAGCGCATCGGTGATCTCCAGCGCCTGCTCACCGGTATCGGGCTGAGACACCAGCAGATCGTCGGTGTTCACGCCCAGAGCGGCGGCGTACACGGGATCGAGCGCATGCTCCGCATCCACGAAAGCAACTTCGCCGCCCATCTTCTGGCACTCGGCCAGGATGTGGAGCGCCAGCGTAGTCTTACCGGAGGACTCAGGACCGTAGATCTCGATGATACGGCCCTTGGGCACGCCGCCGATGCCCAGCGCCGCATCCAGCGCCAGAGAACCGGTGGGGACCGCCTCCACGTTCATCTCAGGCTTGTCGCCCAGACGCATGACGGTGCCCTTGCCGAAATTCTTATCGATCTGGGCCAGCGCCGTCTGGAGTGCCTTCTTCTTATCGGAGGCAGGGGTAGGTGCCTCATAGGTAGGTTTCTTGGTAGCCATTATGCCTCTTCCTTTCTACCGTACTGCGCCAGCACGGCTCTTTCGATATCGTTGTCATCCTTCACCCGGTCCAGCACGGTGAAGCCGCCCTGTTCCAGGATCTTGCACACATCATCGCCCTGTCCCATGCCGAATTCGAAGCACAGGAAACCACCGGGCTTCAACGCCTTGGTGTAATTTTTCACGATGGCCCGGTAGAAATCCAGTCCATCCTCACCGCCGAAGAGGGCCAGATGGGGCTCATAGTCCTTCACACTGACGGGAAGCTCCTCCATCTCCTTGGCAGTGATATAAGGGGGGTTGGATACGATCATATCGAACTTCCCCAAAAACGCCGCAGGCTCCGCCAGAGCATCGGCCTGCACACAACTGACCCGACCGGTGAGCTTATGCAGAGCGATGTTCTTCCGTGCCACCGCCAGTGCTTCCTTGGAGATATCCGCCAGCGTCACCCGGGCATCCTTCACCCGTTTGGCGACTGCCAGACCGATACAGCCGGAGCCGGTGCAAAGGTCCAGGATCCTGGGTTCCTGATCCAGGAAAAGCCCCTTCCTGATCGCAAGGCCTGCCACAGCGCAGGTATCGTCTCTGGGGATCAGCACGTTCCGGTCCACATGGAGCTTCATGCCATAGAAGTCCCACTCCCCCAGCACATAGGCCAGGGGCTCCTCCGCCAGGATCCGACGGACGGCATCCTCCATGGCATCGCACAGGTCCTCCCATGCATACTTGTCCCGGTCCGCCAGAAGCTGTTCCGGGGTCTTACCGGAGAGATAACACAGCAGGCTCCGTGCCAGCAGACTGGCATGCTCCGGCCCTTCCGAGTCCAGGAACGCCCGCCGGGCCTCCAGATAGAGCTGAGAAAATTTCTTTACCACCGGTCCGCACCCTCCTCTTCCGGAAGGACAGCCTCCACGGCGGCGATGCCCACCTCGATCATGTCGTCATCGGGCTCGAAGGTGGTGAAATTCTGGAACCACATACCGGGAGCCGTCAGCACACGGGCGAAGGCATTGTCATGTCGGCCCACCCAGCGGTTGATCTCATAGGCGATCGCCACCACCACAGGCAGGAGCAACAGCTTATAAACGATCATGATCGCCCGGTATCCAAAGGACCCACGGATCGCCGCCAGCGCCGGGACCAGCTCCAGAAGCAGGGACGACGCCACAGAGAACAGCAGGATCGACAGGATCAATACCACCAGCAGGAAACTGGTGCCGCACCGGGGATGCTTGCGGCTCATCTTCCGCACGTTCTCCACGGTCAGGGGCAGGCCTGCCTCATAACAGCGGATGGTCTTATGCTCCGCACCATGATAGGCGAAGACCCGACGCATCTCGCTCATCCGGGACACCAGAAGCATATAGCCTCCAAAAATCACGATCCTCACCAGACCCTCCAGCAGATTCAGCACCAGCAAGCTATCGATCCACTTGTCGAAGAAACTGCCGATCAGCATGGGCAGGAGGAAGAACAGTCCGATGGACATGCCCAGACCCAATGCCACGGCGATGCCGATGACCACCTTCTGGAAGGTCTCGTTGCCCAGCTTCTTCTCCAGCCACTGGTCCAGCTTGGAGGGCTCCTCCTGATACTCCTCGGGAGCCAGATCTGCCGACTGCATCAGGGCCTTCACACCGGTGACCTGAGAGTCGAAGAAGCCCACAGCGCCCCGGATCAGGGGCCATGTGGCGACGGAGCCCTTCTTGTGGATCTTCCGGGGCTTCACATCCACCTTCAGACCGTCCTTGGACCGGACCACGATCGCGTCCTTCTCGGGACCGCGCATCATGATGCCCTCGATCAGGGCCTGACCACCGATCATGGTCTTGAATTTTTCACAGCATTCGTTTCGTTTCTCAGCCATAACTATCCTTCCTCATTCCGACACAGGCAGGCGCACCGTCACCAGCGTACCGCCGCCGGGAGCGTTCTCCAGATCCAGGGTGCCGCCATGGAGCTGTACGATCTCATCACAGACCGCCAGACCGATGCCGGTACCACGGGCCTTGGAGCTGCCCTTATAGAATTTCTTTTTTACCAGAGGGATCTCATCCTCCGGGATCCCGGGACCGTGATCCCGGATCCGCACCACCAGTTCCCCGTCCTCAAGGGTCATGGCAGCTTCGATCCGCTTCCCCTCACCGCCATGCTTGGCGGCGTTGTCCAGGATGTTCAGGAACACCTGCCGCATCCGCTTGGGATCGCAGGGGATCATGGGGATATCGTCATCGTTATCAAGATACTCCAGCCGGATCCCATCCTGAGCCAACCGGCTACCGTACATATAGACCGTATCCTCGAACTCGCCCCGGATGTCCGTCAGCTCCACGTTCAGAGTGAACCGTCCGTCCTGGATCCGGGTGAAGTCCAGAAGCTCCACCACCATCTCCGTCAACCGTCTGGTCTCCCGATGGATGATGTTCATGCCCCGCCGGGTCTGCTCATCCAGCCGGTCGTCGAAAAGCAACGTCTCGCTCCATCCGTTGATGGCAGTCAGCGGCGTGCGAAGCTCATGGGACAAAGACGAGATGAAATCAGCCTGCATCCGTTCGTTCTGAGCGATCTTGGCGGACATCTCGTTGATCGTCTGAGCCAGCTCCCCGATCTCATCGTCATACCTGGTCTGGATCTTGGTACCGTAACTGCCGGAGGCGATCATCTTCGCCTTCTCGGTGATCTGGGCCACCGGCACCAGGATCGACCGGATATAGTAGTTACTGCTGAAGAGCATGACCGCCAGCACCACCAGGAACGCGCCCACCGACAGTCCTGCCACCTGCAGGATCTGCAGATCCATGATCCGGGTAGAGGTGACATAGCGCAAAACACCGATCACCTCGCCGTTGGTATAGATCATGGGGCTGGACATGGCGATGATCCGCTCCCCGGTGACCGGATCCTTGCCCACATAGGGTCGGATGCCACGGGTACTGAAGGCCTCCGCGATCTCCGGGGTATTGGGGGAACCTCCCGCCCAATTGCCGCAGGAGGAGACCACCAGTCCGCCCTGCGCGTCGATGAACTGCAGTTCGATGGTGTTCCGGTCCTGGAAGGTCTGAGCGTATGTGATACAGGAGCGGTAATACTCGTTATAGTTCCTGTTCAGGTGGTCCTCGAAATAATAGGTGGTCTCCTCCGCCCTGCGGTACATATCCGACTGCAGGTTGGAATAATAGTAGGCGGCGAAGGCCGTGGTCACCGCGAAGACGCAGATCAGGCCAAGGGCACAGACCACGCCCACCGTATTCAGGAGCCAACGTCTGTGCAGACTGCCCGTCTTGGGCTTCCCCATCAGCTCCCCCATTTATATCCGAAGCCCCAGACGGTGGTGATGTAAGTGGGGATGTTGGGATTGTCCTCCAGCTTGATCCGCAGACGGCGGATGTTCACATCCACGATCTTCAGCTCACCCTCATATTCTCTGCCCCAAACAGCGGAGAGGATCTCCTCCCGGGACAGAGCTCTGCCGGGGTTCTGCATGAAGAGCTTGACGATGGCATACTCCACCTGCGTCAGACGGATCCGGGTCCCATACTTCTCCAATGTCCGGTTCCGGGTGTTCAGGATGAAGGGGCCCATGGTCAGAAGCTCGGAAACGCTGACGCTGTCCCCACGGACACGGCGTACCAGCGCATCCAGCCGGGCAGTGAGCTCCGCCGGAGAGAAGGGCTTGGTGACATAGTCATCGGCACCGTTCATGAGCCCCGTGATCTTGTCCATCTCCTGGGTCCGGGCGGTGAGCATGATGATGCCCATGCGCTTGTTGGTGGCCCGGATCCGGCGGCAGACATCGAAGCCGTCCATATCCGGAAGCATGATATCCAGCACCGCCACATCGATATCCGGATTGTCCCGGAGGGCATCCAGCGCCTGCTGGCCTGTGGCGGCCTCCACGGTGTAGTAGCCCGCCCGCTGGAGGTTGATCACCACGAAGGAGCGGATATTTTCTTCATCCTCAAGGATCAGTACTTTTTTCATTCCAAACACCTCAAGTTTCTCCGGTCTTCCAATCCGCATGGATCAGGTGGAAGCTCCGTTCCAGTTTTTCCTGTGTCAGTCCATAGCTGGCAGAGGCCACCTCCAGATACACGGAGTAGATGGTCTCCTCGCTTTCATAAAGCACGGCCCGGTTGTCCAGCACCGACAGCGCTTCCCGGTCCTCGCCGGTGAAGGCGTACACCGTCAGCAGCTTCTGAGCCTGCCCGAAATCCTCGTCCCAAAGGAAGAACTCGAATGCGTCGCCCCGCTGGAGCACCGCCACCCGTTCTGCCCACCCACTGTCCAGATCCAGATACCAGCCTCCCTCATAATTGTGGAAGCTGTGGGCTTTGGGATGCATCTGCCCGGTGGCGTCCATGGCGGACCACCGGATCAGATATTGCCGCTCCGGCAACGGCGCGTTGCTGGGGGAGATCATGGTCAGAAGCTTCGGAAGCTCCATGACTCCGTCCCCATCGATATCATCGGCATAGATGTAGTAGTTCCGCTGGGTCTGGACGCCGGTCCCGGACTCCGAAGAGAAGGATACGTTGGCGAACATCCCATCCACCAGTGCGAACACATCGGTGATGATGGAGCTCTCGTCCACCGCGCTGGCCACATACACCGCGGGGACTCCATCCTGCAGCTTCCCCGCCACCACTCGCTTCATCTTGTCCACAGTGCCGGACAGGTCCACTTCATTGGACCGTTCCATGATCCCGCTCCGATAGCTGTACATCTCCGCCACACCGGCAGATCCGTCAGACTCACCGGGCCGCAGGACCACCAGATCACCACGCCCGTCCGCATCCATATCCCAGGTCAGGAACCGGGTATAATTGGTGTTGAGGAGCAACTGGGCCTCCCCGTCGAAGAAGCGGTACACGCTGACGGACCGGGCCACCTGATCGCTGACCTGGACGCCCACCACCAGCTCCACACCGAGCTGATCGTCGATCCGGGCATATTCCACGATATCGAAGGCCGAGCCGGTGCTCTCGATGGTGTCGGACAGGATGTACCCTTCCGGTCCCAGCCGGAAGATCAGGATCTGCAGAGGCCGCTCCGCCGACCCCTTGGCGAAGAGGATGTATTCCCCCACCCCATCGCCGTCAAGATCCGCCAACTGGACGCTCTGGGGGTTCTCCCCGGAGAGCGGGGCACAGTAGGACATCTGTCCCATGTGCCGGTCGATGACGGATTGCAGATCGTTGTATTCCTCCGACCGCTTGGGCAGACAGTAAAGCTGATCCACCGTCCGCATAGAACAGCCGGACAGGAGCAACACCGCCAGCAGAAGGCTCCATATCTTCATCTTTTTGCTCACGGCCTCACGCCCCTTTCCAAACGGTTATTTTATCACGTTTCCCCGCAAAAGGGAAGTCATTTCAGCACCACGTTGTCCCGTCCCAGCACATCCTCCAGCTCCCGGAGCATCCGCTGGTCGAAGGCCGCCCGTGCCCCCCGGACCTTCCGGGTATCGGCGAAGAACACCTTCACCACCCCGTCGCCGGGGAACATATTGACGATGGCCCGCACCTTCCGGAACCGGGGATCGTTCTCCCCGTCCAGCTTCAGATACAGGGTCTGGGCCTGGACCACCTGCGGAGCGGGACGTTCCTCACGCTCCGGCTGCCGTGCCAGATCCGTGATGGGCCGGGCACGATTGACGATGACCTGAGGCTCCTTCTCGTCCCGGAGGGACAGCCGCCCGGTGATCACCACCGGCTCGCCCTCCCGAAGGTAGCCGCCGTATTGCCCCAACACATTGGAGAAGGCCAGCATCTCGATGGCGGCGGTATCGTCCTCCACCGTGACGTAAGCCATGACGGAATTGTTCCGGGTGGTCTTCATCTTCACGCCCTGTACGATGCCTGCCACCGAGACGATCTGTTCGTCCTGATAGCGGCCTTCTTCATCGTTCATGAGCTGACCGATGCCGATCACATGGGTGCCCTTCAGATACCGGCGATAGTCGTCCATGGGATGACCGGAGATGTAGATGCCGGTGGTCTCCTTCTCCATGGCCATGAGCTCGGCCTTGGGCCGCTCCGGCATCTTGGGGATCGGCAGAGACACCGCCGCGTCCGTATCCTCCAGCATGGTGAACAGGCCCATCTGCCCGTCCAGATTCCGCTTCCGGGTGCTGGCCACAGAATCCATCATCTGATCGAACACCGCCAGAAGCTCACTGCGATGATGCCCGAAGCAGTCCATGGCACCGCATTTGATGAAATTCTCCACGGCCCGCTTGTTCAGCTCACCCTCCCCCATGCGCTGGAGCAAATCCTCCAGCGATCTGAAGGGACCGCCCTCTTCCCGTTTGGAAACGATGCCCCGGATCAGTCCGTGGCCCACGTTCTTCACCGCGCCCAGACCGAACCGGATCGCGTCCCCTTCCACCGTGAAGGGGTCGTCGGACCGGTTGATGTCCGGCGGCAGGACCGGGATCTTCAGTTCTTTACATTCGGCGATGTAGCCGGAGATCTTGGTAGCGGAATCCAGCACCGAGGTCATCAGCGCCGCCATATACTGCCGGGGCCAATGACACTTGAGATAAGCCGTCTGATAAGACACCACGGCATAACACACGGCGTGGGCCTTGTTGAAGGCATAGTTGGCGAAATCCACGATCTCATCGTAGATCGACTGGGCCACCTGCTCCGGCACACCGTGTCCGATACAGCCGGTGATGCCCTGGGCGGGGTCGCCATAGACGAAGACCTTCCGCTCCGCCTCGATCACCTTCATCTTCTTTTTGGAGATCGCGCGGCGGATGTTGTCTGCCTGCCCCATGGTATAGCCGCCCAAAGACCGGAAGATCTCGATCACCTGCTCCTGATACACGATACAGCCATAGGTGACCCGAAGGATCGGCTCGAGCAACGGGGTCTTGTACCGGATCTTCCGGTGGTCCAGCTTGTTGGCGATGAAGGTAGGGATCGAGTCCATGGGACCGGGCCGGTACAGCGCCACGATAGCGGTCAGGTCCTCGATGGAGGTAGGCCGCATATTCACACACACACCGGTGATACCGGCGCTCTCCAACTGGAACACGCCCTGCGTCTTGCCCTCGGCCAGCATGGCGAAGGTCGCGGGGTCATCCTCCGGCACCTTGCTGATGTCGAAATCCGGCTGGATCTTACGGATCTGCCGCTCCGCATCCCGGATCACCGACAGGTTCCTAAGTCCAAGGAAATCCATCTTCAGAAGACCCAGCTCCTCGATGGTGGTCATGGTATACTGGGTGACGATCGTATCGTCGTTCCGGGACAGGGGCACATAACTGCGCACCGGTTCCGCGGTGATCACCACGCCGGCAGCATGGGTGGAAGTATTCCGGGGCATGCCCTCCAGGGCCCGGGCGGTGTCGATAAGCTTTCTGACCCGCTCATCGCCGTCGTACATCTCCTTCAGCTGGGGACTGACCTCCAGGGCCTCCTTCAGGGTAATATGGAGGGTGGTGGGCACCAGCTTTGCCACCACATCGGTCTCTGCGTAGGTAAAGTTCAGCGCGCGGCCCACGTCCCGGATGGCCCCCCGGGCGGCCATCGTGCCGAAGGTAGCAATCTGCGCCACATGGTCAGCGCCATACTTGCGCATGACATATTCAATGACCTCGGGCCGCCGCTCCTGGCAGAAGTCCGTATCGAAGTCGGGCATGGACACCCGCTCCGGATTCAGGAACCGCTCAAAAATCAGGGCATATTTCATGGGGTCCACTTCCGTGATGTGCATACAGTAAGCAACGATGGA